>JALWUJ010000025.1 GCA_027080135.1 Flavobacteriaceae bacterium
AGCTAATCAATCATAAATTAACTTTTAATTTTTTTTTAATTATAGGATTATTATTAATAAATTATTTGTGTCAGCTTAACAAAATATAAAGTTTTTGTAGGTTTATTCTTATATTTTGTGTTTTTTATCTGTTTTTTTTATATTTTTATCGATATTTTTTTTTAAGCCCCCAATTTTTCACTTATGGAAAATAATAAAAATAAATATGAAAATAGTGAAATTACAATTACTTTTTCTCCTAGAAAATGTATACATTCTGCTAATTGTGTAAAAGAATTATCGGAAGTATTTAGAACGTCTGTTATTCCGTGGATAAATTTAGAAGGTTCTACAACCGAAAAAATTAAATCTCAAATTAAAAGATGTCCATCTGGTGCACTGAGTTATTGTTCAAAGAGTAGAAATAAATCTGCTTAATATTTTTTTTAACTTTAATTGTAATTGGTACAATTTTTATGAAATTGTACTGTTTCTAATATTAAATTAATCTTCCTTTTTATGAACAAGATACTTTTTACTTTTTTAATTATTTTTAGCATAAGTATTTGTGCTTCAGCTCAAGAAAATTCTATTGATGAACAATTTAAAACTCTAACTAAAAAATCAAATAATTACAAAGATTATAAAGTTGTAAAAAAGGCAAAGCTAAACACTTTACACAAGAATGTATTAGATTCTATTGATAGACTTGAAAATAAAATAGCTTTATCTTCTTCTGAAATAGTCTCTCAAAAAACAGAAATTAATTTGCTTAAAAAAGAACTTTCTTCTACAAAAGATGAATTGGTTATTTCTAGAGAAAAAGAAGACGGAATTCATGTTTTTGGAGTGCTCACCAAAAAGACTACATACAATATAGTAGCAATTTCAATTATTGGGATTTTATTAGCTATAATTATTGTTCTATTTTTCAAATACAAGAAAAGTTTTATGCTTATTAAATCTACAAAAGAAAAATTAGTTGAGATAGAAGAAGAATATGAGAGCTATCGACAACGTTCGTTGGAAAGAGAACAACAATTAAGAAGAAAGCTTCAAGACGAAATTAACAAAAACAAATAAGTGTTAATTGGTTTCTAACCTTGTAATTTTAGCTCCAATAGCTCTAAGTCTTCCATCTATATTTTCGTAACCTCTATCTATCTGTTCTATATTGTGAATGATACTTGTTCCGTTAGCAGAAAGGGCAGCTATTAATAATGAAATTCCTGCTCTAATATCTGGAGAAACCATGGTGGTAGCTTTTAAACAATATTCAAAATCATGACCTATTACCGTTGCTCTATGGGGATCGCATAAGATAATTTTAGCACCCATATCTATTAATTTATCTACAAAAAACAACCTGCTTTCAAACATTTTTTGATGTATTAATACACTTCCTTTTGCTTGAGTTGCAATTACGAGTACTATACTTAATAAATCGGGTGTAAATCCTGGCCATGTAGAGTCTGAAACCGTTAAAATAGAACCATCTATATAGCCTTGTATTTCGTAACTTTTATGAGGTGGAATGTAAATATCATCTCCTTTTTTTTCTAAAGTAATTCCTAATTTTCTAAATGTATCTGGAATTAAACCTAAATTTTCCCAACTTACATTTTTTATGGTTATTTCACTACGGGTCATAGCTGCCAAACCTATCCAAGAACCTATTTCAATCATATCTGGCAATACTCTATGATGGCAACCATTAAGTTTTTCAACTCCTTTAATAGTGAGTAAATTAGAACCAATACCTTCTATCTTTGCTCCCATAGAAGCTAGCATTTTACAAAGTTGTTGTAAATAAGGTTCGCAAGCAGCGTTATATATGGTTGTTGTTCCTTTGGCCAATACCGAGGCCATTACAATATTTGCAGTTCCCGTTACTGAAGCCTGATCTAACAACATATAAGTACCTGTAAGCCCATTAGGGGCTTCTACTCCGTAAAAACTTTCTTCTTTGTTAAACCTAAAAGTAGCTCCAAGTTTTATAAATCCTTCAAAGTGGGTATCAAGTCTTCTTCTTCCTATTTTATCTCCTCCTGGTTGTGGAATAAAACCTTTCCCAAAACGGCTTAACAAAGGTCCCACAATCATAATAGATCCTCTAAGAGAACTACCTTCTTCTTTAAATTTTTCGGATTCTAAATAGTTTAAATCGAGATTGTCTGCTTTAAAGGAGTATTTTCCTTTACCTAATTTTGAGATTTTTACACCAAGATTTTCTAATATTTCGATGAGTTTGTTAACATCACGGATATCAGGTACATTTTCAATTATTATTTCTTCATTGGTTAATAAAACCGCACAAAGAATTTGCAAGGCTTCATTTTTAGCTCCTTGAGGTGTAATTTCTCCTTTTAATTGGTGTCCGCCTTCAATTTGAAAAGTTCCCATAGATAATAATATTAGAGTGTTCTTACCCTTGTTAACAAAAGATATTTGTCAATATTGTTTTAAAAAAAAATTAATATTTTTTTCTGTTACGGTTTTTATTATTCTTGTGGTTTTTGTGATTTTTTTTGTTACTTGATGCCTTCTTATTTTTAAGTATGGTTTGGGTATCTAGTAATTTTTCACTACTTCCTTTATAATTTATTTTTCCATTAGAAAGTTCAAAAAGATGGTTAAAAATTACCTCATCTTCTACTGTGTCTTTGTTCCAATTTATAAAACATTTTTTCATATGGTTTGCGATGGTCAGAATCAATGCATTTTTCATTTCACTTTCTTCCCAGTTGTTTGCCACATCAATCATTCGTTTAATATTATTTCCATAAAAACGATACTTTGGAAAATTTTGAGGGTAATTTAAACTATCTGGACGTTCTAAGAGTTCTTCTCTTTTCGGAATTGGAAAAGGAGAATCTACATCCAATTTAAAGTCAGAAATAATAAATAATTGATCCCAAAGTTTGTGCTGAAAATCGGGTACATCGCGTAAATGAGGGTTCATATTACCCATAACATTTATAATGCTGTGTGCAATTTTATTACGTTCTTCTTTAGTTTCTCTTTTAATGGCATCGTCTACCATTTTCTGTATATGTCTACCATATTCAGGAATAATAAGCTTTGGTCGCTCCGAGTTGTATTCTATGTTTTCTACCAAAATAATAAGGATAAGGTTGTGGTCTTAAGAAAGACTTTAAACAAGTTTAATTTCTGAAGTAAATTTTAATAAGCGTGCAAAATACTAATTTTTATAGAGATATCACGCCTTCAATTTTAGAAACTTCAATATATTTTTCAATAACGTTATCTGGCGAATCTAAATTTACTTTTATTGAGAGACTTGTATATTTTCCTTTTGAAGAATCTCTGGTGGTAATAATAGCATCTGTTGAATCAAAAACCGCTTCAATTTCAGCAATTTTTTCTAAATTCGCAGGCACAATAAATTTATAGTAATATACTGAAGGCCAAGTGGTATCGCTAATTAATTGTTCTTTTAATCTATTGTAAAATTCTTTTACTTCTTTTTCAGATTTCATCATTAATAATTTACGTTTACAAAGATAGTGTTTCGGTATCAATTTTTATTTACGTTATTTGCATAATATCTACTTAAATATGCCAAAAAAAATTGTTATTACAGGTGGGCCAGGCTCTGGAAAGACCTCCTTGATTAATTTTCTTGCTAAACATGGGTTTCAATGCGTTCAAGAAATTTCTCGTGAAATTACTTTACAAGCCCAAAAAGAAGGAATAGACCAATTGTTTTTAACAGACCCTATATTGTTCAGTCAAAAACTTTTGGAAGGAAGATTAAAGCAATTCAAAGAAACCTACTACTTTCAAAAATCTATATTATTTTACGATAGAGGATTACCAGATATTACAGCTTATATGGATTATACTTCTACTAATTACCCAAACTATTTTAAAGAAACTTGCCAAAATTACAGATACGATTTTGTTTTTTTATTGCCTCCTTGGGAAGAAATTTATCTGCAAGACAATGAGCGTTATGAGACTTTTGAAGAAGCAAAAAAAATTTATATTAATATATTAAACACCTACAAAAATTATGGGTATAATATAGTAGAAGTTCCTTCTGGTAGTTTAGAATTTAGAATGAATTTTATTAAAAAATATTTATCTGTTTAATATTGAAAAGCCCTTTAAACATACTAAATAAATATTGGGGACACCAACAATTTCTTCCTATGCAAGAAGAAATTATTACTTCAGTTTTAAACGGAAGAGATACGGTGGCTTTACTTCCAACTGGTGGTGGAAAATCGGTTTGTTTTCAAATTCCAGCTTTAGTAAATGAAGGAATTTGCATTGTTGTATCACCATTAGTAGCTTTAATGACAGACCAAGTAAATACACTTAAAAAAAAAGGCATTAAAGCTTTGAGTATTCCTGGGGGAATTTCCTTTCAAAATTTAAACATTCTTCTTGAAAATGCTACTTATGGAAACTATAAATTTCTGTATTTATCACCAGAAAGATTAAATCAAGAATTGGTGCAAAATTCCATACGTAAAATGAATGTAAATTTATTTGCTATTGACGAAGCACACTGCATTTCGCAATGGGGAAACGATTTTCGTCCTTCATACAGTAACTGCTCAATGCTACGATTTTTACATCCTTTGGTACCAATGATAGCTCTTACAGCAACAGCAACTCCCGAAGTATTAGCAGATACAGTAAACCAACTAAAATTAGAGGAACCATCCATTTTAAAAAATTCTTTTGTTCGTAAAAACCTTTCCTATCAAGTTCAATTTGTAGATGATAAATTGTATAAAATTGAACAGCTTTTAAAGTTGAATTCTGAAACTGCAATTGTTTATGTAAGAAGCCGAAAAAAAACAGTTGAAATTAGTTCGCAATTAAATAGTTTGGGAATTATATCAGATTATTATCATGGTGGAATTTCTTCTGAAGAAAAATACACTAAACTCCAAAACTGGCTTCAAGGAAAAACAAAAGTAATGGTAGCTACTAGTGCTTTTGGTATGGGAATTGACCACCCAAATGTTCGTTATGTTTTTCATATTCAACTGCCTGAAAGTATCGAAAGTTATTTTCAAGAAGCAGGAAGAGCTGGACGTGATGGAAAATTTGCAAGATCTATAATATTATATAATGATTACGATAAAGTTCTGATAAAAAAACAATTTATCGACTCAAGACCCACGACTTCACAACTAAAACAACTTTACCGAACTTTAAGTAATTATTTCCAAATTTCATACGGTGAAGGAGAATTTTCAAGCCATAGTTTTAATTTTTCTGAATTTTGTAAAAAATACCAACTCAACAGCATTCTCACTTATAATGGATTAACTGCATTAGATAGATTAGGGGTCATTCAGCTTTCTAAACAATTTGGAAGAAAATCCATTCTTAAATTTATTATTAGTTCAGATCAATTAATTAAATATTTTGAACAAAATCCCACTATTTCCCTTATTGGAAAAACCATTTTACGCCTTTATGGTGGTATTTTTGAGTCGCCTACTTCGGTAAAAATAGATTTAGTTTCCTCCAAAACGGGTCAATCTGTAAATCAAATTATTAAGGTATTGGAAAAGATGAAAAACGAAGGTGTTTTGGAGTTAAATCTTTACCATACAGATGCTACAATTACTTTTATTGTTCCAAGAGAAGATGATAAAGCCATTAACTTAGTTTCAAAAAACTTAGAACTTATAAATATTAAGAAGGAAAAGGAAGTTAAATCGGTTTTAAAATATGTTGAAGATAATAAAACATGTAAAAGTCTTCAGTTGGTAACTTATTTTGGAGAAACAACTGGCGAAAATTGCGGGATATGTTCGGTTTGTGCTTCACAAGAAACTATGCCTAGTAACAAAGAAAAAAAAATTATTGCTAAAAATATTTTACAACTTTTAGAAGAAAATGAATTAACATCTAGAAAAATTTCAGAAAAACTTACTTTTACCGAAACAAAAATCATTGTTGTTTTACGACATTTACAAGATGCTAATAAGATAAAAATTAATTCAAAAAACGAATACTACACATTATAATGAGAGAATTAAGAATTGTTTTTATGGGAACTCCAGAATTTGCTGTGGGAGTTTTACAAAAATTAGTTGAAGAAGAAAAAAACATTGTGGGAGTTATAACATCGCCAGACAAACCCGCTGGAAGAGGGAGAAAAGTAAGGCAGTCTGCTGTTAAAGAATATGCCATTACACAAGGGTTACACTTATTGCAACCTAGCAATTTAAAAGAGGAGAGTTTTCTGAAAAAATTAAAATCCTTAAACGCCAATTTACAAATTGTAGTAGCTTTTAGAATGCTCCCTAAAGCAGTATGGAATATGCCAGAATTTGGTACTTTTAATTTACATGCCTCACTCCTCCCTCAGTACCGCGGTGCTGCACCTATAAATTGGGCTATAATTAATAGAGAAGAAAAAACAGGTGTTAGCACCTTTTTTATAGACGATAAAATAGATACTGGAGCTATAATTTTAAAAGAAGAAGTTTTAATCTCAAAAAGAGAAACCATAGGTACATTACACGACACTTTAAAGAATATAGGAAGTAACTTGGTTATAAAAACCGTTGAGTTAATTGAAGAAAACAAGGTAGTAGCAAAAAAACAAGATACTTCAGAAAATTTAAAATCAGCTCCAAAATTAACTAAAGAAAACACTAGAATAAATTGGAATAAATCAGTAGAAGAAATTGATGCATTGATAAGAGGATTAAACCCTTATCCAACAGCTTGGAGTTGGTTATATAATAATAAGGAAGAAAGCAAAGTAAAGATTTACAGCTGTGAGATGGAGATAGAAAACCACAACTTTAAAATAGGAAAAGTAATTTCCACAAAAAAAGAAATTAAAATAGCCGTAAAAAATGGTTACCTAAATATAAAAGAAATACAAATTCCTGGGAAGCGAAAAATGGATGTAAAATCACTTTTAAATGGCTATTATTTTGATAAAAATTCAAAAATGATGTAAAGCCTTACTATCATTGAACTTTTAAAAATCAGGAAAAACAGGAGGGTTTATTAACAAACTGCTTAAGTTATTAACAAAAATCGTGATTTTGCTTACTATTACTTGCATGAACCGATATTCCGATTAAATTTGTAGGACGATAAAAAAAGTTTAACCAACAATTTAATTTTAAAACTTATGAACAAATCAGATTTAATCGACGCAATGGCAGAACATGCTGGAATTACAAAAGCAGCTGCAAAAAAAGCATTAGAATGTATGCTAATTGAAATTGAAGGAGCATTACAAAAAGGAAACCGTGTTTCTTTAGTAGGTTTTGGATCTTGGTCAGTTTCTAGAAGAGCTGCAAGAGATGGTAGAAATCCTCAAACTGGAGCAACTATCAAAATCAAAGCTAAAAATGTAGTTAAATTTAAAGCTGGATCAGATTTAAGCAGAAGTGTAAACTAAACATACACTTTTTCAAATAAAACGCCTTCAATTTTTAAAAATTGAAGGCTTTTTTATTATAAAATTTTAAACTTATATAAAAAATGTTGTTATATTAAAAATAATTGCTTAGCTTTAAGTATTAAAAATCAATAAAAATGATTTCTTTAAAACCAGCAAAAGGAATGTTATTAGTAGCAGAACCCTCCATTATCGGAGATATATCTTTTAACAGATCTGTGGTTTTATTAGCCGAATATAATAAAAATGGCTCTGTAGGTTTTATACTTAACAAGCCTTTAAAATATAATCTTAATGATTTTATTCCCGAGATAAACTCCACAATACCAGTATATAATGGTGGGCCTGTAGAGCAGGATAATCTTTACTTTATTCATAAAGTACCAAAATTAATTCCAAATAGTATTGAAATTTCTAACGATATTTATTGGGGTGGTGACTTTAATGAAATAATAAACTTGCTACAAGAAAGTAAAATTAAAGAAACCGAAATTCGTTTTTTTCTAGGTTATTCTGGATGGTCTCATTTTCAACTAGAAGAAGAACTAGAAGAAAATAGTTGGGTGGTTACAGAAAATAGCTACAAAAATAACATCCTTGCAAAATCTAATGAAAACTTTTGGAAAGAAAAAATGATTGAATTTGGAGGAGAATATCTTATTTGGTCCAATGCCCCAGAAAATCCCTCATTTAATTAAACTCATTTCTACAATCTTATTTTTACATTTAATTTCTGAAGAAGTTCTTTAGCAACTTTAGTTGAAAATTCCTTTTTTCTATATTTAGTAATAGGCTGTACCCCAACTATAATATTGGTAATAAAAAGTTCGTCTGCTTTTTGAAGATCAAAAGGAGAAATAGATTTTTCTACCAAACTATAATCTTTAGATAGTCTGCAAATTGAAATAATTTGCTTTCTCATAATTCCTCGTAAGCATCCATCATTAATAGGTGGGGTTACAATTTGGTTCCCCTTCACCAAAAATATATTTCCATTTAAAGCTTCAATTATTTGTTTTTTTTCATTGAGTAACAGGCAATTATGATAATTATTTTCTTTTGCAAAAATGCTTCCCAAAACATTAATTATTTTTGAAGTGCTTTTTATAGTAGAAAGTATATTGGAGTTTACATAAAAATCTTTAAATAATTCTACTTCGTATGGTGATTCGTTCAAGATATAAAAGGAAGAATCCAAAGTTTCAACTCGTACATAATAATCAACGTCGTTGGTTTGAGGAGTGTACTTTCCTCCTGTTTTTCGGTTTATATAAAGTTTTACTCTTTTAGTTTCTGTAGAAATGGAAGAAGCTTCAATTGTTTTTAAAATCTCACTTTCTAAAAATTCCATGGAAAAGTTCATAGGAATTTCCATTCGCAATATTCTCATAGAAGCCATTAATCTAAAGTAATGGTCTTCCCAAAAACAAATGTTACTTCCTATAACTTTTAGAGTTTCAAAAACAGCATCTCCATAGTTTAGACCACGATTGTATATAGAAACATTTGCTATTTCGGCATTAATTATATTTCCGTTAATATTAATCATAAAAAAACCGCCTTGTTTTTATAAAGACGGTGCAAATATACTATTTTAATGAAGTGCTTAAACCGAACCTAATAAATGTTTTAATTCAGAAATCATATTTTCCCAAAGCATTTTTCCTTCTTCTATTTCGTCTTCTTCTGCAAAGTCTGTTATCATTATTGAAACATCTTTTGTTAAATCGTCTAACTGAATTCTCATTTCAAAATAATAATCGGTATCTTCATCGTCCATCCATTGAAAACGGATAGATTCTCCTTTCACTTTTGAAATTAATTTGGCTTCTTCTTCGCTTCCTTCCCAAATAAAAGTAAAAAATTCGCCTCTAGAATTTACATTATCTGCATACCATTCTTGTAAACCAGAAGGGGTTGAAATATACTGATATAAAAGAGAGCTTGATACGTGAATAGGAAACTCCATTTCATATTTTATTTTATCACTCATAGGGTATTAATTAGTGTGTGCCCAATATATAGATTAATATTTTACTGTAAAAGAAAGAAACCCAAAATATTTATATTTTTTTTATTTTAAAAAGATAAAAACTCTAAGGAATATTTGTGCTACTATAATTTGTTTCTATATTTGCAGTCGCAAAAAATGGCGAGGTAGCTCAGTTGGTTAGAGCGTCGGATTCATAACCCGGAGGTCACGAGTTCAAATCTCGTTCTCGCTACATAATTAAAACTCTTCTTATTATAAGGAGAGTTTTTTTATTTGTACTATATTGAGGTTTATTAATTTATTATAAAAATGGCTAAGACTGGAAAAGAAAAAAATACAAAGAACAAAGCCAAACACACCCTACTTATTAATAGAAAGAAAAATAAGTTGAAAAAAGAGCAACTAACACGAAAAGAAAAATTGAAAGAAATTATAAAACTTGCTAATAAACAAAAATCTGATGCTTAAAGCCGTTTTATTCGATATGGACGGTGTAATTGTAGACACCGAACCACTACATTGCAAAGCCTATTTTAAGATGTTTGAAGCAGTTCACATTCAAGTTTCAGATGAACTTTACGAATCGTTTACGGGACAAGCTACTCTTCCTATTTGCACACAACTTTGTGAAATTTTTAATCTTTCTGAAACACCTGAAAATTTAGTTCAACTAAAAAGAAGATTCTTTAAAGACTTGTTTTTTAACGATCCAAGCCTCACCTTAATTGAAGGAGTTTTGGATTTAATTAAGGATTATCATCAAAACGGACTTACCCTAGTTTTGGCATCTTCCGCTTCTATGACAACGATTAATAATGTGTTTACTCGTTTTAATTTGGATCAATACTTTATTGCCAAATTAAGTGGAGCCGATTTAAAAGCTTCCAAACCTCATCCCGAAATTTTTATCAATGCAGCCAAAGCTTCTGGTTTTTCAAAGCAAGAATGTATGGTTATTGAAGATTCTACCAACGGAATTAAAGCAGCTAAAAACGCTGAAATTTATTGCATTGGTTTTAAAAGTCCACATTCTAAAAATCAAGATTATTCCAAAGCAGATAAAGTAATTTCTAGTTTTGAGGAAATTTATTTTGAAAAAGCGAAAAATATAGTTTAACTTTTTTTAGGAATTTTACTCATCGCTCTTTCGGCAATTGCGGTAATAGTTAATGACGGATTTACACCAGGATTTGCAGAAATCATTGCACCATCGATTACATACATGTTTTTGTAACCAAATACTTTGTTGTCTTTATCTATCACCCCTTCCGAAGTATTTTTTCCCATTACAGCTCCTCCTAAAATATGTGCTGTTGAAGGAATTCCTGCCAAGGTTTCTAAAGCAAATGAGGTTTCTTTTCCATTGGTAATGTCGCTGTATTTTTTTGAAATTGCAACAGATTCAGGAATAAACGGACTTGGTTTTTTTCCTTTAGTCACTTTACTACTAATACCTCCAAATGAATTTAGTTTCAACTTTAAGTTACTGTCAATGGTCTGCATAAAAAGTAAAACTACGGTACTTTTTGCCCAAGAATTTGAAAAATAAATACGCAAATAATCTATCGGAGATTTTATAAAAGCAAGTATCATTTTAAATAACCTAATTATCGCATTACTTCCTGTGGTGTATGGTAAATGAAGGAATTTCCAAAAATTAGATCCTTCGGAATAACGTACAATTTCAACGTGACTATTTTCATCGGTATGCAGCATGCTTCCAATGGCAATTCCTTTTGAAACATCTTTATTTTTATCTAATTTAGAAACACTCACCAAAGTTTCGTTATTAGAACGAATATCTTCTCCTAATCTATTAGATAAATTGGGAAGGGACTTGTTTTTAATTTTCAACAATAATTTTATAGTTCCTAAAACTCCTCCTGAAAAAATGATTCCTTTAGCATTTAAAACCTGTTTCTTTTTAAAGATTTTTGTGCTAGACTTTATATAAACTTCGTAGCCGGTTTCTCCCTTATTTTTATCTAATGGTAGCACATTATAAACTTCTTGTTCTGCTAAAATTTCGGCTCCGTGTTGTTGTGCTAAATGCAAGTAGTTTTTATCCAATGTGTTTTTTGCATTGTAACGGCAACCCGTCATACAACCACCACAAAAAACGCAACCCGTTCTGTCTGGGCCTCTACCATTAAAATAAGGGTCTTCTACTTTTATTCCGGTTTTGCCAAAATAAATAGCTACGTTGGTAGCTTTAAAATCTTTTTCTTTTCCTAACTTTTTTGCTAGTTGTTGAAGCTCGAAATCTCCATTAAAAAGTTTTGGGTTTTTTGTAGCACCCAACATTTTAAGAGCCATTTGATAATATGGTTTTAATTCATTTTCCCAATTAGCTAATTGACTCCAACTTCCTGTT
The DNA here is from genome assembly GCA_027080135.1 of Flavobacteriaceae bacterium. Classification (GTDB taxonomy): domain Bacteria; phylum Bacteroidota; class Bacteroidia; order Flavobacteriales; family Flavobacteriaceae; genus Marifrigoribacter. The sequence continues at coordinate 11,761 of JALWUJ010000025.1, forward strand.
TTATAAAAATTGGTTTTTGGAATTGGTAAGGTATTGGCATACACCAAAGAACCTCCTCCTACTCCCACACCAGATAAAACTGCTAAATGCCGAAAAATAGTGAGTTTCATAATTCCGAAGAAACGAAGAAAAGGAATCCACAACCATTTGGGAAGGTTATAATTAGTTTTTGGAAAGTCTTTATCCTTATACCATTTTCCTTTTTCAACAATCAATACTCGATATCCTTTTTGGGAAAGTCGCAAAGCACTCACAGAACCACCAAAACCGCTTCCGATGATGATATAGTCGTATGTTTTATTTTTTAGTGTCGTCAAGTTTGTTATAAAAGAAGGATCCAAAATAAAGTACGGAAATCACAAAATATCCATAATCTGACCATACAATTTCATCTTTTGTAAAAACAGAAAGAGCTCCAAAAAGCAACCAAGCCAATGCAAATAATAGGTTTTTAGTATTATTTTTCATTTTTCAATTTATTTCAAAAGTAAAACTATATCTATTAAAATTACAATATTTCAATATTATTAAAGTTACTTTAAAAAACATCTATGTCAAAGCAAATTATTTTAATATTATCAATTATACAGTTGATTTCTTGTTCACCTACAAATTTAAGCATCACAGAAACCAATACCCATACAAAAGCACAATGGATAACTCGTGCTTTTAACACAATTGGCTCTGGAGAATATTCTCAAATTAAAGCAATTTCGTGGTGGCACGAGAATTTTACCAATACTTACCTTAGAGTAGATTCTTCTCCTAAAAGTATTCAAGCTTATCGAGATGGAATTTCTCCTTCAATTTTTACTTCGGAAACTATTTTTGAAAATGAAAAATTGGTACCCGCAAACGGAAATAAAATTTACCATGCAGCTTACCCAGATTTTGGTGGAACCGAAGACATTGTAACCGATGAGAGAATTTACTATTTTGAAGATTTAGTTGAAAAAGAATTGGCTTGGGCTTATTTTTCGAATAATTGGATTGATGAAATTGTATTTCCTACCCAAAATGTAAACACCATTCTTACTGCTGGAAAAATTCCTTTTATCAGGTTAATGGCACGAAGTAATTTTACTGAAGATCAAGCAGATCCTGTTTATAGTATGCAACGAATTATAGACGGTGATTTTGATGAACAACTTACGCAATGGGCTATAGATGCAGCCAATACAGAAACATCTCTCTTAGCAGAATTTGGTACCGAGGTAAACGGAAGCTGGTTTCCGTGGAACGGTGTATATAACGGAGGAGAAACAAGCACCGATTATGGCGACCCCAATTTACCCGATGGTCCCGAACGTTTTAGAGATGCCTATCGCCACATTATTGATATTTGTAGAGAAAATGGAGCAACAAATATTACTTGGTTTTTTCATGTAGATGCTGAAGGGCAACCCGACACAAACTGGAATGCAATTGCAAATTATTACCCAGGAGATGAATATATAGATTGGGTTGGAGCGAGTGTTTATGGAAATCATTTTCAAGAAGAAGAATATATAGAGTTTAAAGACAAACTTGATATGATTTATTCGGACTTAACTGCTTTAACTAGCAAACCAATTGCAATATTAGAATTTGCAATTACCGAACTTGAATAATAAAATCACTTTGTAAATTATTTTTTATAAAAACTTCTGAAAGATGAATTAGATTTAGAAATGTTGTTTTTTTATTACTTAGATTCATTAAATAAAATTCCTACACTGAAGAATAATCTAAATTTGTTTACCTTATTTAGATAAGATAAATCAATATTTACAGGACCCAAAATTGAATGATAAGAAAGTGTCATTCCTCCAGAATATATGGCACTAGTTTCAAATGCTTCTATCCAGTTTCCTTTTGGCGAAAAAGCATCTTTTATGTAAGTATCAAAATTTTCAAAACCAACAGAAGCTGCATTAATATGAGGAATTAAAAATACTTTGTTAATCACGTTGTATTGCAATCCAAGATTAAGCCTCATCATCTGGTTGATATTTAACTCGTCTTCTTTCAAGCCCCTAAACATAAAACTGTTGTTTCTTTCGTTCGGTAAATTTCCTCCTAGAAAATACTTAGCTCCATAACCATAATCGGTAAAAGCAATATCTTCATTCGTTATTTTATCTTCAAAAATAAAGTTTGCAGAGGTGTTGACAATACCTGTAATTTTTTTGTTAATTTTTAATCGTTTTTCAAATTCTAAATTCAGTTTTGTAAAACCGTTGGTGCTACCATCTATATCTTCTAAATCGGGATCTGTTGATTTTAAATAAATATCATGAATAATTGAACGGCTTATTTTTGTTTTAATAAGTATTCCTTTAGTAGCAAAAAAAACATGATTTAAAGTGTTAAAAGTATAGTGAAAATTGACTTCTAAATTGCTAAAAACATAGTTATCTAAGCTAAAAATATTATCTACAACGTCTGGATTTACTCTAGGTCTTAATTTGGTGTATTCGTAGTTTAATCCTGCGCCAATAAAACTTTTTAGAGAGTTAAAGTTTCTATTAATTTGGTTATCAAACTGAAAATAATTATACTTAACATCTTCAATATTAAAGCCTTCAAAAAATATTTTTTGTTTTAAATGAGCCCCAAAAGCATCATTCCTAAACCACCAATTTTTTTGTTTGGTAAAATTTTTCTGATATTGTAATCGCAATTTGGGTTGTTCTGCAATATCTATATCTATAATTGCTCTTGATGCTGAACCAATAATGTTTCTTCCTGTATAATTCAGAATTAAACCTACTCCTCTGTAAGTATCAAAATGTAAAGCACCTTTTACTTGATGATTAGAATGCTCGTAACCTGTTAATTCTAGACCAAGTTTATTATTATCATTAAAAGCTCTATAATCTATTTTGGTAAACATTCTTGTTCCTATAGCTCTATCAATTCCTTTAATTAATTCTTCTACTTGATATTTTTTATTAGGAATAATAGCTGTTCTTGCTCTGATAAGTTCTAGATTTTCTTCACTTACTCCTTTAAAAATTACCGTATCCAAAATTATTTCATTTTTACGATAGGGAACTAAATGATTTTTTTGCTGAAAGCTTTCTAGTCTTTTTGCTAATGCAACTAGAGCATCCATATTTTTATTTGTAGCAATTTTTCCTTCAACAACAATTTCTTCACCTTTATTAAAATCTCCTGTTGAATAGGTTAAATATGGGGCATGATCTATTAAAATATCACATAGTTCTTTGTTTGAATCATTCTTCAAATTACTATTAAGCATACTAGTTTGGAAAAGAATATCGGGTATAGATTTTAGTTCCTCTTTAGCAAGCATACCGTTTCCTACATTGGAACCAATAATAATATCTGCTCCCATTTCTAAAGCAATATCTACTGGGAAATTATTAAGAATTCCTCCATCTACCAATAATGTATTTTGATAGGCAACGGGTTCAAAGACACTGGGAATAGACATACTTGCACGCATTGCCAAAGCTAGAGAACCTTTACCTATTAACACTTCGCTACCGTTTACAATATCTGTTGTCATTGCTCTAAAAGGAATAGGAAGATTGTCAAAATCTGTAATACCATAAACTGGAAATGTTAACCTAGAAAGAAATTCACGTAAGTTTTGGTCTTTTAATAAAGAGGAATTCATCTTGGGTCTACCTCTAACCAAATCCATTTCAATCAAGTATTTTTTAAACTCACTTTTTTCTTCAACACTTACTTGATCTAGTGTAATATCTCCTCCTAATAAATCGTCCCATTTTGCATTATCGGCAATATTAGCAATACTATCGCCAGAATAACCCATTGCGTAAAGTCCGCCAACAACACTTCCCATACTGGTTCCAATAATTAAATCTGGAACAATACCCAAAGAATCTAAAGTTTGTAATACAGGAATATGAGCCAAACCTTTAGCTCCACCTCCACTTAAAACCAACACTACTTTTGGTTTTTTTTCTTGTGCGAAAATTGAAATAGGAACTGCTAATAAAAATAAGAAAAGTAATAATATATGGGGAAGTTTCATTTTAAAAAACTATATTTTTTCGATTAATTGATTTATTGAAACCGTTTCTTGTTTTCCTGAAACCATATTTTTAAGAGTGTAAGTTTGCGAATTAATCTCTTTATCACCTGCTAAAACCACAAACGGAATGCTTCGCTTATCGGCATAACCCATTTGTTTTTTCATTTTTGCAGGATCTGGATACAGTTCACTTGCAATGTTATTCTCTCTTAATTTTGAAACTGCCTGCATCGCATACAAAGCTTCTTTTTCTCCAAAATTGATAAACAACACTTTGGTGCTTTCTGAAACCGTTTTTGGGAATAATCCCAATTCTTCAATCACTAAATAAATCCGATCCAAACCAAACGAAATTCCTACACCACTAATGTCTTTTAACCCAAAAATACCCGTTAAATCATCGTAACGACCACCGCCGCCAATGCTTCCCATCTTCACTCCTTCTGGCGGACTTACTTCAAAAATAGCTCCTGTGTAGTAATTAAGTCCTCGAGCTAGAGTAACATCAATCTCTAAAGTTGCTGATTTCAATGAAAGACTTTCGATAGAATTAACTATAAATTCCAATTCTTCAATTCCTTTTAAACCTGTTTCAGAAGTTGCCAACATTTGTTTTAATTCTGAAAGTTTTTCTGAAGCCGTTCCTCTTAAACTAAATAATGGTTGTAATTTTTCTAGGGCTGTTTCAGTAATTCCTTTAGAAAGCATTTCAGTTTTAACGCCTTCCTCTCCTATTTTATCGAGCTTGTCTAAGGCAACAGTAAAGTCGATGAGTTTGTCTTCGGCTCCTATTACTTCAGCAATACCGCTTAAAATTTTACGATTGTTTAATTTTATGGTTACTCCTTTTAGGTTGAGTTTGTTAAAAACATCGTCGTATAACTGTACCAATTCCACTTCTTGCCAAAGTGAAGTAGAACCTACCACATCGGCATCGCATTGGTAAAACTCTCTAAACCTCCCTTTTTGTGGGCGATCGGCTCTCCAAACGGGTTGAATTTGATAACGTTTAAATGGAAAAGTAATTTCGTTTTGGTGTTGTACTACATACCTTGCAAACGGTACGGTAAGGTCATAACGCAAGGCTTTTTCTGAAATCTTTGAAGTGATTTTTAAACTGTTCTTATCTGAATAAAGGGCTTCATCTACTTTATTAAGAAAATCCCCGCTATTCAATATTTTAAAAATTAAACGGTCTCCTTCTTCTCCATACTTACCCATTAAAGTTTCACTTTTTTCAAAGGAAGGAGTCTCTATAGGTTGATAGCCATACGCAGTAAAACAGTCTTTAATAACGTTCATTATATAGTTTCTCTTCGCTACTTCTTGCGGAGAAAAATCTCTGGTTCCTTTGGGTATGGATGGTTTTTGTGCCATTGCTTTGTTTCAGTATTCAGTAATTCAATTTCAACTTCGAGTTCAATTTCAAGTTCATCTTCAACTTCTCAAATGCAAATATCCTAATTTATAAGTTAATTGATAAAGATATTTTAAAATAATGGTAACTTTATGCCCCTTGAACAGTCTAACGTATCAAACAAAATAAAATTTATGTTTTCTCTTTTCCGTGTAAATGTAGGTATTGCTTTAAATTCTATTAAAACTCAACTGCTTAGAACCATTTTAACAGTGGTGATAATTGGTATAGGAATTTGGTCTTTGGTAGGGATTTTAAGTGCGGTAAAAGCTATGGAAAATTCTATTTCTGGAAGTTTTGCTTCTATGGGTTCCAATACGTTTAATATTCAGCGTTATAACTTTCAAGTTCAGCGTCACGGCGGAAGACGAGAAAAAGTAAACCCAATTATTAGCTATCAAAACATTCGTGAATTTATTGATAAATATGAATTTCCGAGCACACAAACCTCTCTTTCTTTTATGGGAACGAGTACTGCGGAAGTGAAATACGATAGCGAAAAAACAGATCCCGAAGTAAGAGTTTATGGTATTAACGAATTTTATTTAGACAATACAGGAACCGAAATTGAAAGAGGAAGAAACTTTACCATTTTCGATGTACAAAATAATAATAAGGTATGTATTATAGGTTCCGATTTTCTGAAAAGTTTGTTTAAAAACGAAAATCCTATTAATAAAACCATTAGTATTCGTGGTGTAAAATTTAAAATTGTTGGTGTTTTAGAACCTAAAGGATCTACTTTTGGAAACAACCAAGATTTACGAGTTTTAATTCCTATTCAGGTGGCAAGAGGAATTTTTACCCAAGCCAACATCAACTATACCATAAGCATAATGGTAAAAGATAAAGAAATGTTGGAAGCTGCTCAAGATGAAGCGATTATTACTTTTAGAAATATTAGAGGTTTAAGTCCTGTTGAAAAAAACAATTTTGGAATGGAACGCAGCGACGACCTTATAAACCGTATTGCAAAAATATCTGGAGTATTAGAATATGCTGCGTGGATTATAAGTATTATTACTATTTTAGGATCCTCGATTGCACTGATGAATATTATGTTGGTTTCGGTTACCGAACGGACTCGTGAAATTGGAGTTCGGAAAGCCTTGGGAGCAAAAAACTCCACCATTTCTACTCAGTTTTTTATCGAAACGATTGTGATTGGTCAAATGGGAAGTATCCTCGGAATTATTTTAGGAATCCTCACAGGTTTTGCATTTTCAACCTTTTTTAAATCTGAATTCTCTTTACCTTGGTGGCCTATGTTTTGGGCAACCATCATCACCTTTGGAGTGGCAATTTTAGCTGGGTTTTATCCAGCTAGAAAAGCTGCAAAATTAGATCCTATTGAGAGTTTACGGTATGAATAAAATAAATATTTTAAGGAAAACTTAATTCACAATCCCATCAAAAAAATTATACAAAGCCCCTTTTGTAATCACGGCTCCTTGTTTTATTATTGAAAAGATATCTTTATTCTTATCAACAGAAAAAAGTTTACTAGATGTAAAAAACTCTACATCGTCTGAAGCAAAATTTTTCTGTAACCATTGATAACCTTCCGTAGTAGTAATATCAATACCTTTTTTGGTGGTTTTAACAACTATAAGTTTCATTTCTTTTTCTTCCACTTTAAAAAGAAAAAGTTGTTGTGGCGAAATATTTTCTAAATAAGTAGCATTATTTAAAACACCTTCCCATATAAGGTCGCTAAAAATATCCAATTCTTCTTCGGCTGCTTCTGGATGGATTTTCTTTAACTCCTTCCATTCCTTTGCAGTGATGGATTGGGTTGCTAAAAAATTAATGAACTCTTGGTGTAGTTCTTCAAATTGTTCTTTGCTAAGTCTGCTATATTTCATCATAAAAAAACGCCCCTAAATTAGGGGCGTAAAATTAAACAATTAATTTGTTTTTTTAGAATATGTAACGTAATCCAAATTGTATTTGCCATCTAGAAGCCAAACTAACATCGTAACCAAAAGTTTCTTTTAAATCTGGGTTAAAAGAATAAGTAGGTTCATTAGTAACAGGATCTACTGTAACACCAATTGGTTGTACATTATTGGGCTGCTGTATTAATCCCCAATCTGAACTAATTAAGTTCCCAACATTTAGCAAATCTGCACTAAATTGTAAGGTATTTGTTCTGTTTTCACTTACTTTAAAATTAAAGTCTTGCAATAATTTAAAATCCCAACGTCCTCTCCAAGGGGCGATAGCTCCGTAACGTTCTGCATATTGTCCTCTACGATCACTTAAATAATCATCTTGAGCTATATAAGCATCTAAAGCTTCAGCTTGACCTGCCTCTGCAAATTGCATTTGTCCTATTTCTGAAGAAGTTGGAACATAAATTAAATCGTTTAAGCTAGATCCATCTCCATTAATATCGCCTCCATAAGTATAGTTAAAACGTCCTCCTTTGGCATACTCAAAGAAAGTAGAAAGTGTGGTAGCCCATTTATCGTTTCCGTATTTCCATTTTTTGCTGGCTACACCAATAATTCGGTGTTGGTCTCCATATTTAGAATTTGCTAATACATCTTGATTTACATCTCCTAAAGCAGCATTAAATGCAAAAGCATCTCCTGTAATTTCAGCTTCTATAGAGTTCACATCTTGAGAGTTTAAGTAGTTATATGCTAACATAGTATAATATCCATTTCCGAAGGTTTTTTCTGCTTTTAAAGTAGCATTCCACGTTCTTCCTTTATCAGAATTGGTCATAACGTACGCATTATTTATTTTATCATCGTCTGTATAAATAGGACGATTATCCACTCCTGCTAAAGTTCCTGAAGGAGGCAAAAGTCCCCAGTTTTGAACGTGAGCAGCATTCAAATCTTTAGTATAAGCTACATCTGCTGTTAAAATTAAACCACTATCAAATTTATAATCTCCACCAATATTGGTTCTCCAAACTTGTGGAAATTTAAAATCAGGATCAACCGCTTGTAAGAAGAATACTTCCGGGCTTGAAACTTGGTTTCCAATCCATACAAATGGTAAACGACCTGTAAAGATTCCTGTTCCTCCTCGAACTTGTAATTTATTTTCTCCTTTATGGTTATAGTTAAACCCTAATCTTGGTGAAAATAATACATCGTTCGAAGGCATTTGAGTGTTGTCTATAAAAACTGTTTCACCAGTATTTGGGTTTACGTATGGAATGTTAGGTACATTACAACAAGCATTATCAATTACGTTTTGTGCTTTCATAGAAGTATCAAAAAACAATGGTTTGTCCAAACGAATACCATAAGTTACTTTAAAGTTGCTATTCACATTCCATTCATCTTGACCGTAAAAAGCCATTTGACCCACATTGGTTTCAGCTAAAGCCCAACTATCACTACTATTAAGTGCAGCATCGGCAGCAATAGCAGCATCAAAGGCAGCTTGTAATGCTCCAGACGAAGCATAATCAGCAAAATCTTCCATAGTACTTGTTGGAAAGAAAACACCTTGAGCACCATAAACACCTAAATTGAAAGAGTTATCGAATTGAAATTTTTCAAAAGAAATACCAAAAGTTATGGTATGATTTCCTTTTACAAAACTTAAATTATCTGAAAACTGAAAAACCTTTTGTTTTAATCTATTATGAATTGAAAATGGTTCGTGACCAGCAATGATGTAATTGGAACCTCCCTTTGTAATTGTGATTGAAGGTGCAGGTGTAGATTTTGGATTTCTGAAATCGTTAAAGTAAGTATATCCAATTTGAAATTTATTTGAAGCATCTCCGGGTAGATTAGAATTTAATTCAGCCTGAAAAGATTGTAATTGGTTGTTTATTTGATAACCTGCATTTTCAAATTGAAGCGTTGTCGCACTTGGACCTCTAAATCCTAATGCTGTTGGATGAGCATTTTTATCTTTTGAAGCATCTAAGAAATTATAGATTAATGCTAAACGGTTATTATCATTAATATTCCAGTCTAATTTAAAGATTCCTTTTGTAGATTCTGTTTTATGAGTATATCCTTCATAAGCACCTGGATTATATCCAATCGCTAATAACGCATCTCTTACTTGAATAAGGTCAGATTCTAAAACTCTAGATTCGTTAATTAAACCCGAACCTCTGTTTGGCAACCAAGTTTGACCTAAATCTTCTCTATCGTCTTTTTCAAAATTTGCAAAAAAGAACAATTTATTTTTAACAATAGCACCACCTATACTTGCTCCATATTGAAGTTGTTTTAAGTCTGGTACAAAAATATTATCACCTTTAATTTTACTACCTGTTAAGTCTTGGTTTCTAAAAAATCCATAAGCAGTTCCGTGGAAAGTATTAGTACCACTTTTTGTTACTGCATTAACAGAAGCTCCTGTAAAACCGGATTGTCTTACATCATAAGGTGCTGTTGTAACTTGTATTTGCTCAATAGCGTCTAATGAAATTGGTTGAGCATCTGTTTGTCCTCCTGGAGTTGCGGCATCTAATCCAAAAGGGTTACTAAAAATAGCACCATCTAAAGAAAAATTGTTAAATTGGTCGTTTCTACCACCAAAAGATCCGTTACTTGACGAGGGTTCTAAACGTGTAAAATCTGAAGCTGATCTTGAAATTGTTGGTAAACGGGTTAACTCTTTTCTTCCTACACTGGTCTCAGCACCTGTTCTATCACTTCCAAATGTATTAGACCCCGAAGTTCCAGTTAAAACAACTGCGTCTAATTGTTGACTGTCTTCAGCTAAGGTTACATTTAGATTAAATGTTTTTCCTAGTTCTAAATAAATATTGGTAAATTCTTGAGTTTTAAAACCAACATAACTTACTGTAATTATGTAAGGTCCACCCACTCTCATGTTTAAAATGTTAAATCTTCCATCAAAATTGGTAATTGCTCCAGCTTTAGTACCAGATTCGGTATGAACAGCAACAATATTTGCTCCCGAGAAAGGTTGACCACTAGCATCAACTACTATTCCTTTAATATTTGATGTTGTTACTTGTGCCATAGCACTAGCTACACCAAGCAACAATAGGAAAGCTACTAATAAATGTTTGTAAATTTTCATCATAAAATAGATTTTTTGTTTAATATTTGGTAAAAATAATTATAAAAAAAACCATCCACAGTAAGTGAATGGTTTATTATGTTAACATAGTATTGCTAATTATTAACAATTAATTTAAATACTATTTTTTTTCTGCAACTACCTCAAAAGTAAAGTTAGAAATCACATCTCTGTGAAAACGTATTTTAGCATCATATTGTCCAGTACGTTTGATTAACCCACCAGCAATAGAGATAAATTTCTTTTCAATTGAAACACCTTCTTTTTCAAGGGCTTCTGCTAAATTAGCGTTAGAAACAGAGCCAAACAATTTGTCTCCTTCTCCAGTTTTAGAAGTAATTTTAATTTCTAAACCGTTTAATTTATTTGCTTCAGCTTGAGCATCTTCAACAATTTTCTTTTCTTTAAATGCGCGTTGCTTTAAAGTTTCAGCTAATACTTTTTTTGTAGAAGGCGTTGCTAAAACCGCTAATCCTTGAGGAAGTAAAAAATTTCTTCCGTATCCATTTTTTACAGTAACAATGTCATCTGCAAATCCTAGATTTTCTACGTCTTTTCTTAATATAAGTTCCATATATATCTAGTTTTTTATTTTAATAAATCTGCTACGTATGGCATTAATGCTAAATGACGTGCTCTTTTTACAGCAACGGCAACTTTACGTTGATATTTTAAAGAAGTTCCTGTAAGCCTTCTTGGTAAAATCTTACCTTGCTCGTTAATAAATCTCATTAAAAAATCTGCATCTTTATAATCTACATATTTGATACCAGATTTTTGAAACATACAGTACTTCTTTTTTTGAGAAGTTTCTATATTTAAAGGGGTAAGATATCTAATCTCACCATCTTTTTTTCCTTTTGCTTGTTGTTCTATAGACGACATATCTTAAGCTGTTTTTTTGTTACGATTTCTTCTTTTTTCTGCCCAAGCAATTGCATGCTTGTCTAAGCTTACAGTAAGATAACGCATTACACGCTCATCTCTTCTAAACTCAAGTTCTAAAGTGTTAATTACTTCGCCTGGTACAGTGTACTCAAACAAATGATAAAAACCACTTTTTTTGTGTTGAATTGCATAAGCTAATTTTTTTAGCCCCCAATCTTCTTTGGATATCATCTTTGCACCTTTAGAAACAAGAAGGTCTTCGTATTTCTTTACTGTTTCCTTTATCTGATCTTCAGATAAAACGGGATTTAAGATGAAAACAGTTTCATAATGATTCATAAAAATCTATTTTTAAATTATTTAATTCCTCAGCATTTTGCCAAGAGCCTGCAAAAGTAGTACTTTATTTATTATTTTCAAACACCAATTTTAGTATTTTATTTTTCCTACAAATTAAGGGAAAAACCCCTTTTTTTCTCGATTAAAGTAGTTTTTACTTGCCTTTCATCGATTTTTTAATTATAATTGCTATACAAAAACTCGATTAACGTGGACAAAATTAAATTAAATTGTGCTATAGTAGATGATTCTACTTTGCAAAGGCTATCTATTGTTAGGCTTATTGACAATCACCCTTCTTTAAATTTAGTTGCGGAATACAATAATGCTATCGAAGCAAAAATTGGATTGGCAACTACAGAAATTGATTTAGTTTTTTTAGATATTGAAATGCCAATTTTATCTGGTTTCGAATTATTAGACGATTTAACTAAAAAACCACAAATTATCTTTGTAACCGGTAAAACAAAATACGCTTTTAAAGCTTTTGATTATGATGCTGTTGATTATTTACGCAAACCCATTTCAAAAGAACGTTTTTTAAATGCTGTCCATAAAGCTATTAGTAATTACAAAATGAAAAACGATGATGGTTTTGATGATGAAGATTTCATTTTTGTAAAAAGTAATCTTAAAAAACGAAAAGTTTTTCTGAATGAATTAAAATACATCGAAGCTTTAGGAGATTATGTAAAATTGGTGACCGAAAATGATTCCTTGGTAGTTCTTTCAACAATGAAAGCATTTGAAGCATTACTTCCTGAAGACCGTTTTCTTAGAATACATAAATCCTATATCGTAAACCTTGATAAAGTAGAACGCTATAATAGTAAGGTGATTGAATTAGAAAACCAACAACTTCCCTTAAGTAGAAATAGAAAATCACAATTAGTGGAAGCCCTTACAGCTTCTATGAATCGTTAATAATTATCTACGTCTATCAAAACTTTTACACTAGAAAATTCTTTAATACCATTAAAGCTTTTACTTACGTGATTGATGTAGTTTTTTGTCTTCGGAATGGATTGTCCTTTCGGAATTTTCACTAATATATTCGAAATAAATAAATTCCGAATACGTCCTACAGCAGGAGCTTCAGGACCCAAAACATTTTCTTTTAATTGTTGTTTTAAAGCTTGTGCAAACCAATAGGAAGCTTTATCCATTTTCTGAAAACTCTTCTCTTTAATAGTAATTTTTATCATTCTAAAATGTGGTGGATATTTAAACTGATAGCGTTCCTCCATCTGTTCCTTAAACATTTCTTCATAATTATTTGTACTTACTTGTTGAAGAATTTGATGAAAAGGATTATAGGTCTGAATAATTACTTTTCCTTGTTTTTTTGTACGCCCTGCCCTACCTGAAACTTGTTGCAATAATTGATAACTGCGTTCGTGAGCTCTAAAATCGGGGAAATTGAGTAAGTTATCTGCATTCATTACGCCTACCAAAGCAATATTTCTGAAATCCAATCCTTTGGCAAGCATTTGAGTTCCTACCAAAATATCGATTTCTTCATTTTCTAAAGCTTCAATAATTTTGGCGTATGCGTGTTTTCGTTTGGTGGTATCTTGATCCATACGAGCTATGTTGTGTTCTGGAAATAATTCTTTTAATTCTGTTTCAATTTGTTCGGTTCCAAAACCTTTATTGTCTAGGGTTTCGCTTCCGCAGGCAACACAAGAAATTTGCATAGCAATGGTATGACCGCAATAATGGCATCGCAACTGATTTTTATATTGATGATAGGTCAAACTCACATCGCAATTAGGGCATTGTGGCGAAACTCCACAAGTAGTGCACTCTACCACAGGAGAATATCCTCTTCTGTTCTGAAATAAAATAACTTGTTCCTTATTATTTAGCGTTTCTTTTATTTCTTCTAACAAACGGTCACTAAAATGTCCCGTCATTAGTTTTTTCTTGTGCTTTTCTTTAATATCTACCAATTCAATTTTGGGCATTTGCACATTTCCGAAGCGTTTTTTTAAAGTTACTAAACCGTATCGCTCGCTTATAGCATTATAATAACTTTCTAAGGAAGGCGTTGCCGAACCCATTAACACTTTTGCTTGGTGAATTTTTGCCAAAACTACAGCACTGTCCCTTCCATTATAGCGAGGTGAAGGTGCAAATTGTTTAAAAGAGGCTTCGTGTTCTTCGTCTATAATTACCAATCCTAAATTAGTAAAAGGAAGAAATAAAGAAGATCGAGCCCCAATAATTACCTGAGCTTTGGACTTGTTTTCTAAAACATTTCGCCAAACTTCTACACGTTCGTTAACTGAATATTTTGAATGATACACCGAAATTTTTTCGCCAAAATATTGTTGCAATCTAGTGATTAATTGGGTGGTTAAAGCAATTTCGGGAAGCATATACAACACCTGTTTTCCTTTTGAAACTACTTCTTCAATTAACTGTATATAAACTTCGGTTTTGCCACTTGAGGTAACACCGTATAACAAAGTAATTTCTTTAGTATTAAAAGTGTTTCTAATTTTATGAAGGGCTTCCGATTGTGCCTCGGTGAGTGATTTTATTTCGGTAGGTGCTTTACCCTTATATTCTATTCGGTCTTTCTGAATAAAATATTCTTCTAAAATTCCTTTTGAAATTAAGGTGTTAATTACCGATGATGTAGCTTCACTTTTTTTCTGAAGCATCACTGTATCTATCGGTTTTTTTTCTTGTGCCGATAGCATAAACAAAGTCATTAAAACCTGTTTTTGCTTGGGTGCTCTTGTTAGAGAATCTAATAGTATTTTTAAATTTTCTTCAGTAGAAAAACCAGTTGCTAACTTTACATATCGTTTTATTTTTGGACTATACTTTTCATAAACTTCTTCTTGAATTCCAACAATTCCTCTTTCTAATAATTTTTGAATAACACTCACTACATTCTTTCTATCTAAAATGGAACGAACGTCGTTGATATGAAGCGTAGATTGATGTTGCAAAGCTTCAAAAACCAAAAATTCTTCGTCACTTAATTTAGATTCATCTATAGTTTTTTTTGAAACAAGTGTAATTATTGTTTCACTTTCCAACAAAAAAGCATTGGGCAAAGCTGCTCGTAAAACTTCGCCTAAAGTGCACATATAATAAGTTGCTATCCATTCCCAATGTTTGATTTGAGTTTGGGTAATTATGGGAGTTTCATCTAAAATCTGATCAATCGGTTTGGTTTCGTAACCCATTGGTGCTTCTTGATGGACGGCATAAACAATCCCTGTGTAAATTTTAGATTTCCCAAAAGGCACAGCAACTCTCATTCCTTGTTTTAAGAAAAAAGCCTCGTCTTTGTTTACATTATAAGTAAACAATTGTTTTAAAGGAATAGGAAGTATAACGTCTATAAAATACAAAGTATTATTTTTTGTTCCGAAGAGTTTGTAGGGTTGCATTTAGCTCAAAACCCAATAAAAGTAAATTGGAGTTAATCCAGATATAAAGCATCATAATTAACAATGCTCCAATAGAGCCGTACAACTCATTATAATTTGAAAAATTGTTGATATAAACTCCAAAAAGGTAGGTTGTTAATATATATGAAAGGGTTGTAACGAAGGCTCCTATCGAAAAAAACCGAAACTTCTTACCTTCTTTTACTCCAAAATAATATAAAACAGCAATCACTAAATAAATAAGTATAATTAAAATAGAATATTGAATTATTTTTATATCGCCAAAAAAGTCTTGACAATAAACTATAGATACAATTGCAATAAGTAATATGATTGCTAATAAAATGGAAACCCATAAAGCTGCTAAATATTGCTTAATAAACCCCCTATTAATAGTTACATGGTAAGAATATTCAAATCCACTAAATATAGCATTCACTCCATTGGTCATTAAAAAAATAGTTAGAAAAAACACAAAAGAAAGTAATCCTCCTCTAGGGTTTTCTGAAATATCTTTTATTACAGGCAAGAAAAATTCGGTGGTATGTGGTGGTAAAATGGATTCTACAAAATCTATGAATTGATAAGGTTCTATAGGTAAATAAGGAATTAAATTAAGCAGAAATAATAGCAATGGGAACAATGCCATAAAAAAACTAAATGCTATGGAACCTGCTCGAGAAGAGAATGTCCCTTCAATAATCCCAAAAATATAAGTGTAAATTAAGTCCCAAAGAGAAAGCCCTTCGAATCCTGGAAGTTTTATTCTCTTAGGAAGTATAACCAAATAGCTAATAATTGGTATTTTTAGAATGGAGGTTTCCACCTTCTCTTTGGTTATTATTTCAGCATCTAACTCTTCGCTCATATAGCTTTTAGACTTAAATCCATATTATAAACGGAATGTGTAATTGCTCCGCTTGAAATATAATCGACTCCACAATCGGCGTATTTTCTTGCAGTTTCTAAGGTAATTCCTCCACTAGATTCTGTTAAACAAGTATCGCCAATTAAGGCAACTGCTTTTCGGGTATCTTCGTAATTAAAATTATCTATTAGGATTCTGTAAACGCCTTCGTTTTGTAAAATTTCTTCTATTTCTTTTAAATTTCTTGCTTCCACAATTATTTTTAAATCTATATGGTTTTCTTTTAAATATTGTTTAGTTTGGTTAATGGCTTTTGTAATTCCGCCACAAAAATCGATGTGATTGTCTTTTAGCATTATCATATCATACAAAGCAAATCGGTGGTTTTCTCCGCCACCAATTTTTACTGCCCATTTTTCTAATGCACGAATTCCTGGTGTTGTTTTTCGAGTGTCTAAAATCTTGGTTTTGGTTCCTTCTAGCAAATCGACAAACTTTTTTGTTTTGGTTGCAATGGCACTCATACGTTGCATTGCGTTAAGAACCAAGCGTTCCGACTTTAATATTGATTGCGAATTTCCTGAAACATAAAAACAAATATCTCCGTATTTTACCTCGCTCCCATCTTCAATTAAAGTTTCAATTTTTAAACCTGGATCTACATAATCAAAAACTCGTTTTGCAAAATCGATTCCTGCGATAATTCCATCTTCTTTGACCAACAATTTTGCTTTTCCTTTGGCATCATATGGAATACAAGCCAAGGAGCTATGATCGCCATCACCTATGTCTTCTCTAATAGCATTAACAATAATTAAGTCTATTTCTTTATTAAATTTTGCTTCTGAAATCATATTGGATGGTTTTAAACAAAAATACTAAAAGAAGTTGTAATATATTATAGTTAGTTCAGCTTTCTAAATT
>JALWUJ010000026.1 GCA_027080135.1 Flavobacteriaceae bacterium
AAAGTTGAGTTATGATTCAGAAATTCGTAAAAATTTGAAAAATGCGAGTTCTTATTATTTTTTTACTTTTATTAAGTGTTTATAATTGTTATAATCCTGAAAGAAACTGTTCCGATTTTAAAACAGGAACCTTTGAATACGAAGCTTTAGTAGGTACCGAAATTCTAACTACAACTTTTGTAAGAAATGACACTATAGAAATTGATTATTTTAAAGGAAAATCTGACACTTCCTCTATTCGATGGATTAATAATTGCGAATATATTGTTCGGAAAATCAATCCGAAAAATATGGCTGAAAAAAAAGCTATACACATGAAAATTCTTACTACAAAAGGAAATGAATATGATTTTGAGTTTAACGTTGTTGGTGAAACTATTAAACAAAAAGGAACTGCTAAGAAAGTAAAATAAATGGCTCTAAACATTGTACTTGTAGAACCCGAAATACATACCAATACTGGAAATATTGGTAGGTTAAGCCTTGCTTCGGGATGCAATTTACATTTGGTAAAACCTTTTGGTTTTGAATTAAATGATACACGACTTAAACGTGCTGGATTAGATTATTGGAAGCATATTTCACTTTTTGTTTATGAAAACATTGAAGTATTTTTTCAGAAAAACAACGATAAAGAAATGGTGTTTTTATCAAGTCATGGAAAACAATTCTATTGGGATATTAACTTTAGTGATGAGATGTATTTAATTTTTGGAAAGGAATCGAAAGGGCTTTCTGAAGCAATTATTAAAAACAATATCAATAGAACCTACAAAATTCCACTTTATAGCGACAAAGTTAGAAGCATCAACCTAGCTAACGCTGTAGGAATAGTAGTTTATGAAGGGTTAAGAAAATTATTATGAAACAAGAACAACCCAACAACCCATTACACGGAATTACTTTAAAAGCTATGCTCGAATTTTTAGTTAAAAAATATGGTTGGTACGAGTTGGGAGGTTTCATTAGGATTAATAGTTTTAACACTAATCCTTCCATAAATTCAAGTCTAAAGTTTTTGCGAAAAACACCTTGGGCACGTGAAAAAGTAGAACAACTTTATTTAAAAAGTATTAAAAAATAGTTTAATATCTTATCTTATATCCTTTTTAAGAAACTTGTTTTGTTCTTCTAAAAGTTTTTCAATATTTGAAAGTAGCTCAATATTTTTAGGAGTTTCTACTTCTTTATCAGTTGGATCATCTGCTTTTCTTCTAAAACGATTCATTAACTTTACTACTATAAAAATTGTCAAAGAAATTATTATAAAATCTACAACAACTTCAATTAACTCACCATAACCTATTGCAATTTCCTTAACACCATTAGATGCTTCTTGTAAAACATATTTTTTATCTTTAAAGGAAACTCCCGATGTAAGTAAAGCAAAAGGTGGCATTATTACTTTCTTTACCAGGGTACTTACCACATTATTAAAGGCTACTCCAATAATAATACCTATTGCCATATCAATCATATTTCCTTTTAAAGCAAAATCTTTAAATTCTTGATAAAACTTTTTCATAGGTTTTATTAAAATAGTAACGTTTGTCCTTCTTCGTCTATTTCAGGATCCGAATTGGGATTTTCTTTTTTTATTGGGGGTGTTTCTTTAGGAGTTTCTGCATCGTTTATTTCATTTTCGGAAACTACATTTTCTTCATCTATCACTTCTAATTCTTCTAAAGGAATTTCTTTTGGAACTTCATATGGTAAGGGTTCAAGAGTATTTATCTCTAACACCTTTTCTTTTGTAAGTTGGTTTCCAAGGGCCGTAATTCCTTTTACCGAAATAAATTCTTCTAAATTAATCTTTAAATTTTCTTGACGATCTTTTCCTCTTTTTTTTGCAAATACCAATTCTGCAACTGGGCGATAATCTGTAAATATAGCTTCGAGATAGGATTTTGGGTGGTCAGAAATGATAACTTCTTCCTTGTCTGGGTGATTTATATCTATTAAAAAACGTTTTACATAAAACAATTCTTTTTCCCCTTCCCAGTAAATTACCGTAATTGGTTTTTTTGAATCCCATTTTTCAAGAACTATCATATCGTCATCAAAACGTAATGTAATTTCAGGAATTATAGTTTTAACTGTTCCTTTTTGACTGATAACCAACAATCTATCTTCACTTGTAAATTCTCCTAACAGCTCTCCTCTACCATCTACGTTTAAACGATGAACCGTATCATCAAACCAAATTTTACGAGGTTTTAAGGTTGAAAGTCCTTTTTCTTTTAATTCAATTCGTTTTACCGGATACTTGGTTACTATGTTTCCTCTAGAAGCTCTTCCCTTCACTAACAAATTGGCAAAATCCAAATCGAACTTCAATTTTTTAATACTTCCAGATTGTCTAAGTAAAACGGTTACTAATTCGGCTTCACCATTGGGATTTGCAGAAAAATAAAGTATTTTACTTCCTTTACTTCCTTTGGTTAGATCATATTCTTTATCGCGTGTAATTGAGGTAACTGCAAATCGTTTTACATAAGTAGCACCTCTAGTACCATCTTTATAAATTAAGTTATAAATGGTGCGTTTGTCTTTCTTTTTAAAGACTGCAACGAAAATAATGTTTTTTCCAATAAATGTTTTAGAACCTACTTTAGTAACCACCATTTTACCTTCTTGGGTAAAAACAATTATATCATCTATATCGCTACAATCTGTTACATATTCATCTTTTCGAAGGCTTGTTCCTATAAATCCTTCTTCTCTATTTACATAAAGTTTTGTGTTACGTATAACTACTTTAGTAGCCTCTATATCGTCAAAAACTCGAATTTCGGTTTTACGCTCTCTACCTTTACCATAGTCTTTTTTTAGACGTTTAAAATAATCGATGGTAAAGTCGATTAAATTTGCTAAGTGATGCTTTATTTCAGCTATTCTATCCTCAAGAGCATCAATTTTTTGTTGAGCTTTATCGATATCAAATTTTGAAATACGTTTAATTCTAATTTCTGTTAATCGTACAATATCATCTTCTACAACAGGACGTTTTAAATGTCCAATATAAGGCTTTAATCCTTTATCAATTGCAGAAATTACACCTTCCCATGTTTCTTCTTCTTCAATATCGCGATAGATTCGGTTTTCAATAAATATACGTTCTAAGGAAGCAAAATGCCATTGAGCTTCTAATTCATTTAATTGAATTTCGAGTTCACTTTTTAATAGCTGAACCGTCCTATCTGTTGAAGTTTTTAGCATTTCAATTACTCCTACAAATAGTGGTTTGTTATCTTCAATTACACATCCCAAAGGCGATATAGAAGTTTCGCATTTTGTAAAAGCGTATAAAGCATCTATGGTCTTATCTGGTGAAATTCCATTAGGTAAATGAATTAATATTTCTACTTCGGCAGCGGTATTGTCTTCAATTTTTTTGATTTTAATTTTCGCCTTTTCATTGGCTTTTATTATTGAATCTATTAATGAAGAAGTTGTGGTTCCGAAGGGAATTTCGGTAATAACAAGGGTATTTTTACTATGTTGGCTAATTTTCGCTCTTGAACGTACTTTGCCCCCACGCATACCTTCGTTATAATTGGTAAAATCTGCTATTCCTCCAGTTGGAAAATCGGGATAAAGAGAAAACCTTTTTCCTTGTAAATGCTTGATAGAAGCATCAATTAGTTCGATAAAATTATGTGGTAAAACTTTGGTTGAAAGTCCTACGGCAATTCCTTCTGCTCCTTGTGCTAAAAGCAGCGGAAATTTTACAGGAAGGTTTATAGGTTCTTTTCTTCTGCCATCGTATGAAGCTTGCCAATCTGTAATTTTTGGATTGTAAACTACATCTAAGGCAAATTTTGAAAGTCTTGCTTCAATATATCGAGAAGCGGCTGCTCTATCACCGGTTAAAATATTCCCCCAGTTTCCTTGTGTATCTATTAGCAGGTCTTTTTGGCCAATTTGCACCATGGCATCTGCAATACTCATATCACCGTGAGGATGGTATTGCATAGTGTGTCCTACTATGTTGGCTACCTTATTATATCGCCCATCATCCAAATCTTTCATAGATTGCATAATACGACGTTGCACAGGTTTAAAACCGTCCTCTATTGCAGGTACAGCACGCTCTAAAATTACATACGAAGCATAATCTAAAAACCAATCCTTATACATTCCCGTTACTTTGGTTATTGTATCTTCGGTTTGATTTTCCTCGCTTTGATTCAAATCATCTTCATTATTTTCTAGTTCTTCGCTCATAATTAATGCAAAAATAAGGGCTATGTTTATTCAATAATTTCGTCTAATTCTACCTTCAAATTTTCTATTATAAATTCTTGTCTATCTGGTGTGTTTTTTCCCATATAAAACGAAAGCAATTCTTCTATACTCATTGTTTTATCAAGCATAACAGGATCTAAGCGAATATCATTACCAATAAAATGTTTAAACTCATCTGGTGATATTTCACCCAATCCTTTAAATCGAGTAATTTCGGGTTTTGGTTTTAATTTTTCAATAGCATTAATTCGTTCTTCTTCAGAATAACAATAAATGGTTTCTTTTTTATTTCTGACTCTGAATAAAGGTGTTTGAAGTATAAATAAATGCCCTTCTTTAATTACTTCGGGAAAAAATTGAAGAAAAAATGTGAGTAACAACAAACGAATGTGCATTCCATCTACATCGGCATCGGTAGCAATTACAATGTTATTATATCGTAAATCTTCCATTCCTTCTTCGATATTTAATGCTGCTTGAAGTAGGTTAAATTCTTCATTTTCATAAACTACTTTTTTACTCATTCCGTAGCAATTTAAGGGCTTTCCTCGTAACGAAAATACAGCTTGAGTGTTTACATCTCGGCTTTTTGTTATACTTCCACTTGCCGAATCTCCTTCGGTAATAAACAAGGTAGATTCTAGTCGGCGTTCTTTTTTCATATCGCCTAAATGCACTCGACAGTCTCGTAGTTTTTTATTATGAAGACTTGCTTTTTTTGCTCGATCTCTGGCTAATTTTCTTATTCCTTTTAGATCTTTACGTTCGCGTTCAGCTTGTATAATTTTACGTTGTAATGCCTCGGCTGTTTCAGGATTTTTATGAAGGTAATTATCTAAATATGTTTTTACAAAGTCGTTGATGTAGGTTCGTACAGTGGGCAAACCACCACCCATATCGGTTGAACCTAATTTAGTTTTGGTTTGACTTTCAAAAACGGGTTCCATTACCTTTATAGCAATAGCTGAAACGATGGATTTTCGAATATCGCTAGCCTCGTAATTTTTTCCGTAGAACTCTCGTATGGTTTTTACTATACTTTCTCTAAAAGCAGCTTGATGTGTACCTCCTTGTGTAGTGTGTTGTCCGTTTACAAAGGAGTGATACTCTTCGCTATATTGTGATTTGCTATGGGTTAAGGCAATTTCAATATCTTCTCCTTTTAGATGAATAATAGGATAAAGCATATCTTCGGAAGGAATATTCTCTTCTAACAAATCTTTTAATCCATGTTCCGAAAAATATTTTTCGCCATTAAAATCAATGGTTAAACCAGGATTTAAATACACATAATTTTTGAGCATTTTAATAATATACTCATTACGGAATTTAAATTTTTTAAAAATTTGTTCGTCTGGAATAAAACTAACTTTGGTTCCTTTACGTTTGGAGCATTCTTCAATTTCGGAATCTACTTGAAGTTCACCTAATGAAAATTCGGCGAACTTCATTTTATTATCCCTTATCGATTCTACTTTAAAATAGCTAGAAAGTGCATTTACTGCTTTGGTACCAACGCCATTAAGCCCCACAGCTTTTTTAAAAGCACGTGAGTCATATTTTCCGCCAGTATTCATTTTTGAAACTACATCGACCACCTTTCCTAACGGAATACCGCGACCATAATCACGAACTCGAACTTCTTTGTCTTTAATTCGGATTTCGATGGTTTTTCCAGCTCCCATCACAAATTCGTCAATGCAATTATCAATTACTTCTTTTAAAAGTATATAAATTCCATCATCAGGAGACGAACCATCTCCCAATTTTCCAATGTACATTCCAGGACGTAAACGAATGTGTTCTTTCCAGTCTAAAGACCGTATATTATCTTCGGTATATTGTTGTTTCGCCATAATTTGGGTATCATGGCTAATATAAAATTATGACCTAAAATTTAAAACGAATACTTTGGAAAGTAATTAACAATAATACTGGGTGAATTGTTGAAAAATATATTGCTAATTCAGATTTTTATACAAAGTAAGAAAAACACCTAATTGAGAAAAAATTTTTACTTCTATCCAAGAATTTCTTAATGCAATATTATCCTCATCTTTCGTGCTGTTTTCAATGTTTGAGAACAGTATGTAATCATTCATTTTTAAGTCTAAGGATATAAATTTATCCTTCGCTTTTGGCGGTTCAGTTAAGTTTGCAATCCAACGAGAATTTAAATAAATATTGGCTCCTACTTCAGTATTTGGAATTTTATTTTCTTTCAAATATTGAATTTAGATTAATAATGTTAATCCTTTCTTGTGAAAATGAAAGATTAGTTTGCATTGTCAATCCAATACAAGTAATGGTTTATTGAATTAAAAAAAAGCCGAAAAAGATATTTTTGGGGCAAAAAAAAACTAACTAACCTTCTTTAACGGCTTTTAATAATTATTTGAAAAGAAGGAAGAAAACTTAGTTTTCTTCCTCCTTTATTATATTATTAGTCACCTCCATTTCCGTCACCATTTCCGTTACCGTCACCATCACCATCACCATCACCGTTACCGTCACCATTTCCGTCACCGTTACCATCACCATTACCATCACCATTTCCATCACCATTTCCGTTATCATTATTATCTGGAATACCATCACCATTAGTATCTTCATCTACATCTGGTATACCATTATTATCGTCATCATTATCTGAATAATTAGGGTTTCCATCACCATCAGCATCCGCTCCATTAATTATACCAGAAAAGACAATTTCATTTTCAACATTTACATTATCGTTATTATCTGTTTTAACACTAAAAGGAAAACTTATTCCATTTATATAACTTGATTCTGTAATTGATTGAATTAAACTAAAAAATTGTTCATCATTTGAAATGGTAGCACTTGACCCATTATTAAAAATTAAAGTAACAGGATAATTAAAGTTAAAGCCAAAATTATAATGCATTTGTCTTTGTAAAATTTCTGAAGTATTAGAATTCTCATTTGATGAGTTTTTTAGTAAATCTGTTACTGTTTTTACTGAAGCACTATCATTTTGTTCTGTATTATTAGCAATATCTTCCTTTTGACAAGAAGTTAAAGAAAATACACTAACTATGATAAAAATTAGAAGTTTAAATAAATTTGCTGTTTTCATTTTAAATAATTTTATTGTTTATATTAAGTTTTTAAAGATTATAATCACATAATCACAAATAATACGATTTGAATAAATAAAACCCTACAAAAAAAATTATATTTGTTTTTTTTTATGATGAAAAACAACAAAGATATTTGTAAAGAATCTGTATTTGATAGTGTATTTAACACCTATGCAAAAGATTTGAAAAGATTTTTATTTTTTAAATTTAATTGTATGGCATCTGCCGAAGATGTATTACAAGATACTTTTATTAAGTTATGGAACAATTGTAATAAAGTTGAATTTGCTAAAGTTAAAAGTTACATTTTTACAATAGCAAATAATTTATTTTTAGATTTTAAAAGACACGAAGCCGTAGTTAGAAACCACAAAAAAAGTTATACCAACCATAACACAAGCGAATCTCCAGAATTTTTAATGATTGAAGAAGAATTTTTGATAAAAGTTGAAAAAGCAATTGAAAGTTTACCAGAAAAACAACGTGAAGTTTTTTTATTAAGTAGAATGGAGAAAAAGAAATATAAAGAAATTTCTGAGAAATTAGACATCTCTATTAAAACTGTTGAGAAGAGAATGCATAATGCTCTTTTAATTATGCGAGAAAAAATTGGTGATAAAATTTAACATATATATAGGGTATTTGAAGAAATATACGTTTTATAGCTGTAAAGGGTAAAAATGATGAAAAAAATTACGACAAACGAAGATGATGTTTTTTTAAATGATTGGATTGAAGGAAAAATTAACGACAATCAATTAAAGGAAAAAGTATCTCCAGAAGATTTTATTATTTATAAAAAAATCAAAAAAAGTATTTCATTACTTAACGATTTTAATGAACCTTTAGATAATATGTTGCTAAAAGTTAAAAATAATAAATTCAAATTAAATCAAGATAAGCC
>JALWUJ010000027.1 GCA_027080135.1 Flavobacteriaceae bacterium
ATAATAAACATCATTTTTTTATTTAAAATTTATTAAAAAAGAAATATATTATATAGTTGTTGTTGATAAGTGAAAATTACTTCTGAAAGCTGTAATTTTTAAATAAAAATAATCTTAAATTAAACAATTTTCAAAGAACCTTCATTTTCTAAATCTGAAATAATTTGAAGTACTTTTTCACTATCGTTTTTATGTACCTGAAGGCGAATTCCTCCCTTACCACAAAAAGTAATAGGAAGAATAGAAGCAGAAGTTTCATTTAAAAATACAAAAGGAATTTCTTCTTGCTGAAGTAGCATTTTTAAAACTACATAATCAGTAGGATAATTAAAATTTGCAACGGTTATAAAATCTTTCATATACTCCCCACGAAAGTGGGAATCTCTTTTAAGTTAGTATTAGATTAAAAATAACTAACAACAAAAATAACACATATTTAATTCACTTAATAACAAACACTTTATTAAAGTTAATGTTAAGATAATCATTAAGTAACTATTGCTTAAAATTATAAAACCTACCTTTGCACTAATTAAAATTAAATAATGTCGAGAAGAAATAAGAGACGAAAGAATACAAAAAAATCAAATAATACCAATCTTACCCAAAGTATCCTTACTGTTTTAAGGAAACAATCCCGAGAATTCGGAGCAAATCCTATCAATTATAAACAAATAGCTTCCAGTCTTGGAGTTAGGGATACGAGTACTAGAAATTTGATTATTAAGAAATTAAAAAAACTTCAATTAGAAGATAAAATTGAAGAAATAGACAGAGGAAAATACATTATTAAAACTTCAAAAAATTATTATATAGGTACTGCAGATGTTACCTCCAGAGGTCAAGCCTACATTGTTGTAGAAGATTTAGAAGAAGATATTTTCGTAAACAGTAAAAATTTAAACCACGCTTTACACGGTGATATCGTGGAAGTTTATGTTTTTAAAAGAAGAAAAAGACAAGGTAGTAGCGGAAAACAAGAAGGAGAAATTACCAAAATTATTGAACGCAAAAAAACAGAATTTGTAGGAACTATTCAAGTTCAAGAACGTTTTGCTTTTGTAGAATGTGCCGATGCTAGAATGTACACCGATATTTTTATTCCAAAAGAAAATATTAATAATGCTAATAACGGCGACAAAGTTCTTGTAGAAATAGAAAGTTGGCCAGAAAAAAAAGATTCTCCCTTCGGAAATGTAATAAAAGTACTCGGAAAACCAGGAGAACACAATACCGAAATCCATGCTATTTTAGCACAATATGGATTGCCTTATGAATTTCCACCAGAAGTAGAAGAGTATGCAAATAATATAGATACTTCTATCCATGAAGCTGAAATAAAAAAACGTCGCGATATGCGATCGGATTTAACCTTTACCATCGATCCAAAAGATGCAAAAGATTTTGATGATGCTTTAAGTTTTAAGGTTTTAGAAGATGGAAATTACGAAATAGGAATACACATTGCCGATGTTTCACATTACCTAACTCCAGGAAATGTGTTAGATGATGAAGCTTACGAGCGAGCCACTTCGGTGTATTTAGTAGATCGTGTGGTACCCATGCTTCCCGAAGTGCTTTCAAACAACGCTTGTTCATTAAGACCTAACGAAGAAAAATTTACTTTCTCTGCTGTTTTTAAAATGAATCATAAAGCGGAAGTAATCGATAAATGGTTCGGAAGAACAGTTACTTATAGTGATGCTCGTTTTGCTTATGAAGAAGCACAACATGTAATTGAAGTAAATGACAATTCGAACTCGGTCACTGAGCGGAGCCGAAGTGAAGTTACAATCCCTCAAAAAATATCCATAACCAGAAAAGAATACACTGTTAAAAAAGAAATATCTGAAGCAATCCTAAAATTAGATGAATTAGCAAAAATACTTCGGAGAAAACGGATGAAACAAGGAGCAATTTCGTTTGATAAAGTAGAAGTAAAATTCATTTTAGATAAAGATAGTAATCCTGAAGGAGTATATTTTAAAGAATCTAAAGATGCTAATAAACTAATTGAAGAATTTATGCTACTTGCCAACCGAAGCGTAGCAGAATTTATAGGAAAACAATCACCTAAAAAAACCTTTATCTATCGAGTTCATGACGAACCCAACGACGAAAAAATTGCGGCTTTAGAAAACATTATTAAACGTTTTGGTTATAAATTAGATACTCGCGATCGTAAAACCACAGCCAATTCATTAAACACCTTATTAATAGATGTTCAAGGAAAAAAAGAACAAAATTTAATAGACACTCTTGCAATTAGGTCGATGAGTAAAGCGGTTTACACCACACATAATATTGGTCATTACGGATTAGCATTCGATTATTACACCCATTTTACCTCACCAATACGTCGTTATCCAGATGTGATGGTACATCGATTATTGCAGCATTATTTAGAACACGGAAAATCTTCAAATGAAAAAGAATTCGAAGATAAATGTGCTCACAGTAGCGAGATGGAAGGATTAGCTTCACAAGCCGAACGTTCTAGCATAAAATATATGCAGGTTAAATATATGGCAGATCATAAAGATCAGAATTTCTTAGGCGTAATTTCTGGAGTTACCGATTGGGGAATTTATGTAGAAATTATTTCAAATAAATGTGAAGGAATGGTACGTTTACAAGATATGCGAGACGATCATTATAAATTTCATAAAGAAGATTTTGCTGCTATCGGGGAACGAACAAAAAACACCTATCAACTAGGAGACGAAGTGTATGTACGAGTAAAAAATGCCGACTTAGTAAGAAAAGTACTGGATTTTGAAATGTTAGGTCATCAAGAAGAAAATTAACTTCTTAACAAGAAACAACCCAAGAGTAATGTGGTAATCTTATTAAATTAAAAATTGATATTATTAATTTATAAAGACAATCCCTCTGCGACTTAGCGTCTTCGCGAGAGAAAAATTACTACTTTTGTAAAACAATGACAGACGGTTTACTATACGCAGCATTTTACGGATTTCTACTTGCTTTCGCAATTGGACCTGTATTTTTTACTCTTATAGAAACCAGTATCACAAAGGGATTTAAAGCTGCTGTTTTCTTCGATTTAGGAGCTTTATTTTCGGATGTGCTTTTTATTTTAATCGCTTTTTTTAGCACCAATAAAATTTTAGAAAAAGTAAAAGACGATCCTGCACTGCTAATTTTTGGAGGAGTGGTTTTAATTGCGTTTGGAGTCATTTCCTACATCCGAACATCAAAATCGTTTATAAAAATTGTTAGAGAACATTATTCAGTCAATACCAAAAAAAATCATGGAGGACTCTTTTTAAAAGGCTTTCTTTTAAACTTTGTCAACTTTGGAGTCTTGGCTGGCTGGATTGCTACCATTGTAATTGCACAAGCCGTAACCACTCATAAAAACGGCGTTTTATTTTTTCTTTCAACTGTAATGATAACACTATTTGCTACCGATTTATTAAAAATATTTCTTGCTAAAAGACTTAAAAACAACCTTACTCCGCGTTTTATAATTAAAACAAAAAAATGGGTGAGTATTCTAATAATTGGTTTTGGAGTAATACTTCTACTTCAAGGTATTTTTCCAGAAGGTTTTCAAAAAGGATTAGAATATATTCCTGAGGCTACTGAGGGATTAGAATAATAAAAATTTACCCAACCCTTCTCGGGTTTTAAGAGGCTTCGGGAATCAAGATACAAAACAGGAGGCTTCTTTTAAATTATGTAACTTAGCACTAGTTATGAGTGAACAAAAACAAATAATAATATATAAAACAGATGATGGGCAATCTCAACTAGATGTTAATCTTCAAGAGGACACTGTATGGCTTAATCGCAAACAACTAGCCGATTTATTTGATAGAGATATTAAAACCATTGGTAAGCATTTAAATAATGTTTTTAAAAAAGGGGAGCTTGATAAAGGAGCAACTGTCACAAAATATGAGACAGTTCAAAAGGAAGGTGATAGAGAGGTTACTAGAAAAGTGTCTTTTGGTTATTCAACCCTTCTAATCCCGATAACGAAGTGTCGGTACGTAAGAACCACCGTAAGTATATAAATAAAAAAAACCTCCAGAAAAATTCTGAAGGTTTTAGAGGCGTCGAGCGTCCCGATGCTTCGGGAGAACCGCTGTAAGTTCTTATTAAAAAAAAAACTCCAATAAAAATATCGGAGTTTAATTGAGGCGTCGAGCGGATTCGAACCGCTGTAAGAGCTTTTGCAGAGCCCGGCCTAGCCACTCGGCCACGACGCCTTTCACACCTACGAAAGAGGTGTCTCATTTATCGAGTGTGCAAATATAAAATATAATAAACAATTATGTTAAAACTAATTTGTAAAATTTTATGAGATTACTTTGTGTCTCTCAAAGACATTGGTTAATATTAACAAAGAACATCTGTTGTTAGACCCTCTTTTGTAATAAAAGCTTAATACATCTTACGTCGTACAGTCTTAAGTCTTTTTTAAACCTTACCGTTTCCCAACCACAGTAACACTCACTTCAGCAACATCACCACCAATAGGTGGATTTACCTTCGCAACAGTAACTTTTACAAAATTCACTAACGGAATAGTTAATAAAATACGATCTTTTATCCTTCTTCCCACATGTTCTAATAATTTGGAACGAATTGCCATTTCTTCCTTAACAATTTTCTGAAGTAACACATAATCTACAGTATCTTTTAATTCGTCTGAATTTGCCGCTTCATCTAAATTTGCCCGTACCGAAAGATTCACTAAATAATCAGACCCTATTTGCCCTTCTTCTAACATACAACCGTGAAAGGCATAAATTTTTATGTTTTTTAACCGTATCGTACTCATTTCAACTATTTTTGCAGTACCGAATTTGTACACTGAGCGGAGTCGAAGTGTACTTTAAAGTAACTATTTTTGCAAAGATATGATTTCCCACACTTTTATACTGAGCCTGTCGAAGTATGTTGTGGAAACACATGAAGATAATTTAATGAACGTTTTGAAGTCAAATAATTAAAAAGGATGTCAACACAAAAAGAACCACTCAATTTTATTGAGCATATTATAGAAGAAGACTTAGCCAACGGATTAAAAAGAGAGGATTTACGCTTCCGTTTTCCGCCAGAACCTAACGGATTTCTTCATATTGGTCACACCAAAGCCATCGGAATTAGTTTTGGTTTGGGCGAAAAATACAATGCACCTGTTAATCTTCGGTTTGACGATACCAATCCTGCCAAAGAAGAACAAAAATATGTAGATGCCATCAAAGAAGATATTACTTGGATGGGTTATCAATGGGATCAAGAATTATATTCTTCAGATTACTTTCAGAAGTTATACGATTGGGCAGTTTTATTCATAAAAAACGAAAAAGCTTATGTGGATTCTCAATCTTCTGAAGCAATGCGAGAGCAAAAAGGAACTCCTACTCAAGTAGGAACTAACAGTCCATTTAGAGATAGAACGGTGGAAGAAAACCTCGATCTTTTCCGAAGAATGAAAGAAGGAGAATTTGATGAAGGAACCCACGTACTTCGAGCGAAAATTGATATGGCAGATCCCAATATGTTGATGCGCGATCCTATTATGTACAGAATTTTAAAGAAAGCACATCATCGTACAGGAAACGATTGGTGTATTTACCCAATGTATGATTGGACACACGGCGAAAGCGACTATATCGAGCAAATTTCACACTCACTTTGCTCCCTAGAATTTAAACCTCACAGAAAGCTTTACAATTGGTTTCGGGACGAAGTGTATAGTTACGCAAAAGATGAATTACCAAGACCACCAAAGCAACGAGAATTTGCGCGTTTAAATTTAAGTTATACCATTATGAGCAAACGAAAATTGCTTCAATTGGTAGAAGAAAATGTGGTTTCTGGTTGGGACGATCCTCGAATGCCCACCATTTCAGGATTGCGAAGAAGGGGTTATACACCCAATGCTATCAAGAAATTTATTGAAGCCGTTGGTGTTGCAAAACGTGAAAATGTGATTGATGTTTCTTTATTGGAATTTTGTATTCGTGAGGATTTAAACAAAATTGCACCTCGTGTAATGGCGGTTTTAAATCCAGTAAAATTGGTGATTACTAATTATCCAGAAGAAAAGGAAGAAATTTTAACAGCAGAAAACAATCCCGAAGACGTAGCGGCTGGTTTTAGAGAAATTCCTTTTTCGAAAGAATTATACATTGAAAAAGAAGATTTTAAAGAAGAAGCAAACAGCAAATATTTTAGACTGACTTTAGGAAAAGAAGTACGATTAAAAAACGCATATATTATTAAAGGAGAGTCGGTGGTAAAAGATACCGAAGGAAATATTACCGAAATACATTGTACTTACGACCCAGACAGTTTAAGCGGAACAGGAACCGAAGCAAGCCTTAGAAAAGTAAAAGGAACACTTCATTGGGTATCGATAAAACACGCGATTAAAGCCGAAATTCGCTCTTACGATAGATTGTTTACAGACGAAGCTCCAGATAGTCACAAAGACAAAACATTTATGGATTTTATCAATCCAAATTCTTTAACCATTTCTGAAGGATTTTTAGAACCAAGTTTGGCTTCGGTTAAAAAAGGAGATAGTTTTCAGTTTCAACGTTTAGGATATTTTAATGTGGATGATGATAGTACATCCGAAAAATTAGTATTTAATAAAACAGTTGGGTTACGTGATTCTTGGGCAAAGCAGAAACCTAAACCAGCTCAACAAACACCCAAAGCAAAGCCACAAATTTCGGCAATTAACGAAATTATGCGCTTCGGAAAAAAATACACCAAATTCCCAACCGAAAAACAAGAAGAGGTTAAGAAGCAAATTCAAGAATTAGCTAAAAACATCACTTATGAAGAATTGCAACCTTTCTTCGGAACTGCTATTAAAAAAGCAGGAACTCGAATTGTTACCATAATTAGTTTGGGTGTTTTACTAAATAATGGACAAGAAACTAATGAGGATATTAAAGAGTTTATCACTAAAGCTTTGGAGGATAAAAATGAGGTTTTGGTTGGGGAGGCAAATAATATAGTACTTTAGTGTTTTATTTTTAACCATTATTAATTTATGAGTAAAAGATTAGATTGGATAGATCAAGCTAGGGGATTTTCTATTTTTCTAGTTATTTACGCTCATAATTTCCCTTTATATGAAGCTTATATATATAGTTTTCATGTTCCGCTTTTCTTTTTTATTTCTGGGATGTTTCACCCTAAAAAAGTGACTACTTCTGTAATAAAAAGACGCGCTAAAATGATTTTAGTTCCCTATTTTATTTGGGCGTTTTTATTATATTTTTTCTGGTTTTTTATTGGTAGAAAGTACGGTGTAAGTAGCGGATATGATTTATCTCCTTTAAATAATTTTATAGGAATATTTTTTGCTCAAGGAGGAAAAGTGTTTATGGATTGGGGAATACCTATCTGGTTTTTACCTTGTATTTTTATGGTGTTTATTTATTTTTCAGCAATTAGAAAAATTAAAAATAAAACCATTTCAAATAGTGCTTTAATTATTGGTGTATTGATTGGTTTTTTCTGGTCAAGATTTGTCGGGATTCATCTTCCTTGGAGTCTAGATGTTGCTTTAGTGGCAATGGGTTTTTACGCAATAGGAAATGCTTTAAAAGAAGGTTTAATTAATTTGTCTAAGAAAAAAGCCTTGATAATTGGAGTTTTGTTTCTTAGCATAAATATTTTAATGTTTCATTTCAACACTGCCAAAATAGACATGTATCGTTCTATTTATGGCGAAGAGATATTGTTTTTTATCAGCGGTCTCTCAGGTTCTTTAGCGGTGATTTTATTACTAAAAAGTTTCCCTGTTTTTAAATTCTTAGCCTATTTAGGAAAACATACCATTGTTTTATTAGCCACACATTTAAGAGCGTTTACTGTAATAAAATTAGTAATTTTTTTAATTACAGGAGTGACTGTTTTTAATTTTTCTGAAATAGAAAAACTACTATTTGCAATACTTCAAGTATTACTACTTATTCCTGTTATTTGGTTCATTAATAAATACATACCTGTTTTAGATGGAAAAGTTAAAAAGTCTTAGGCCGGTCATCGTATTTCATTTATTATTAAATAGTATTGTAATTATCTTCATTACCGGGGCATCCTATTATCATACACCTTTAGAAGGGATTAAGGATACTGCTATTTATATAATTCACTTGTTGCTATTACAAACAACAGTTGCTGGTTTACTTTATTTTTTAAGTTTGAACAAATGGGTATTTCATATTGTTTTTTCAGTATTATTTTTAATGTATTGTGGTTTTTCTTTTTGGGCGTATACTCAAGACATTTCTATTACAATGCCGCTTATTCAATCAATACTAGAAACAAAACCTGACATTGCGATTGATTTAATTTCAATTCCATATATATTATTTTTTGTAGTTGCGATTTTTGCTTTATTATTCATTTTAAAAAGACAAAGAAGTATACAGCCAACTAAAGGATTTCTGATCTTTGTAATTCCCGCTCTTTTAGCTGTGTTTTTATTTATTGCTTTAGAAAAAATTCGCCCAGGAAGCCTAATAAACAGGCTACCCTATAGTGCTGTTATTGGTTTTAGGCAATATTATGAAAAACCAACACTTCAGTTAAATAAAGAAATTCCAGCACTAACATTTAATAAAGATTCAATAAAATTAGTTTTCGTATTAGGAGAAACAGTACGAGAAGACCATTTAGGAATTAATGGATACAAAAGAAACACAACTCCATTATTAGCATCAAAGACAAATTTAATAAGCTTTAAAAACCTCTATACAAATAATACGTATACGGGAGCTAGTGTGCCACAGATATTAACAGATGAATTGTTAGAACAAAAAAAAGAAAGCTACACCTCTATTTACTCTGTTGTAAATAAAGCTAAATTTAAAACAACTTGGATTGGAAATCAAACACTTGAAAAATCTTTTGCACCTATTGTTTATACAAATTCCGAAGTGATATTAGTAGATAAATACAAATCAGATTTTAGTTTTAATAAAGAATTAGACGAAGCAATGTTGTTGCCCTTAGACGATGTTTTAAAACTCTCACCGAGACAGTTTACCACATTACATATGATGGGGAGCCATTGGTGGTACGAAAACAGATACACAGAAGATTACAGTAAATTTAAACCTATAATCGATAGTAAATACATACCTTCACTATCGAGTGAACAAATAATTAACTCTTACGATAACACCATTTTATATTTAGATTATTTCCTGTCGGAAATAATAAATCGTTTAGAAAAAGAAGAAGAACCTTCTTTGTTGTTTTATGTTTCGGACCATGGTGAGCATTTAGGAGAAAACGGAAAATGGCTTCATGCACAAGCAGGAGAAGAAGCTAAAAACCCAGCTTATATTATATGGTTTTCTGAAAAATATAAAGAGAAATACCCAAAAAGAGTTTCAAAAATTACCAAGTTAAAAAACAATAAACTTACAACAGATGTTATTTATTTTACAATTTTAGAATTGTTGGATATTAAAATTAATTAAACATAAACACTGGAGTGGCTTTAAACTCTAGAAGAGTTTTTTATTAATACTCAAAATCCTCAGTAGGAGGTTTTGGTTTATTACGTTTTTTGTTTGTAATTCCCTTTGCTTCATTATCCTTTTTCATCTGCTCACCAATTTGGTTACTCGCTACAAAAGAAGCAATCATATCATTAAGCATATTAGAACCTGCTTGAGGGCTATTCGGCATTAAAATTAAATTAGAACTAGTGTTTTCACCTAAAGACTGAAGGGTATCATAATGCTGAGTAA
Organism: Flavobacteriaceae bacterium; assembly: GCA_027080135.1. Lineage (GTDB taxonomy): Bacteria > Bacteroidota > Bacteroidia > Flavobacteriales > Flavobacteriaceae > Marifrigoribacter. The sequence continues at coordinate 9,765 of JALWUJ010000027.1, forward strand.
CTACAATTAAAGCAGATGCTTCTTGAGAGTTGATTCCCACATTATTAAGTACATCCACACTTTCTTCTAATCCACGAGCAATCTCCCGACGCTGATCTGCGATACCTTGTCCTTGTAAACGCTTACTTTCGGCTTCTGCACGTGCTTTTGCAACAATTTTAATACGAGAAGCTTCTGCTTCATATTCCGCTGCAACTTTTTCACGTTCAGCAGCATTAATACGATTCATCGCTTCTTTTACCTGTATATCAGGATCAATATCGGTTACTAAGGTTTTAATAATGTCATAACCATAGTTGATCATCGCTTCATTTAACTCCCGTTTAACCGCGATAGCAATATTGTCCTTTCGCTCAAAAACATCATCTAATTTCATTTTTGGAACTTCAGCACGAACCACATCAAACACATACGAAGTAATTTGGTCATGTGGGTTTTGAAGCTTATAAAAAGCATCATAAACATTCTCTCTAATTACCTGAAATTGTACAGAAATTTTCAGTTTTACAAATACGTCATCTTTTGTTTTGGTTTCTACCATCACATCTAATTGTTGAATTTTAAGATTTACTCGACCTGCAATACGGTGCATTACTGGAATTTTAAGTTGTAATCCAGAAGTTCGAATACTTGAAAACCTTCCAAAATTTTCAATAATAACTGCTGTTTGTTGCTTTACCATAAAGAACATCTGAAATAGTAAAAAAACACCTATTACAATTAAAATAGGTATGCCAATTAAATTTTCCATAGTTTAAAATACTTATTAGTTAATAGTTTCGTTCAAGATACGATAATAATGCTATTTTAGCTTCTTTATAACCCCATTTTATTTATGTGTCTTAAAAATTTTATTTTTGTTACCCTAATTCTTTTATTTATACAAAATTCTTTTTCGCAACGCAATTTTGATCATTATAATCGCCTTGGATTAACAGCTGGATTTTCATTGTACGATATTATTACTTCTGATTTTAACACAAAACAAAGTAATGGCTTTACAGCAGGTTTTACAACTCGTGGAGCCTTCAGAAATAATTTTGATTTAATTTATGGTTTGGACTTTTTTAGCAATACGATTGAAATCTTCGGAAGGGATGCCAACAACAGTTTAGAAACTCAATTTATAGATTATAAACTACAAGGAGTTCAGATTAAATTTCTAGGAAGTTATAACATTATTAAGCATCATTTATCCCTAGAATTTGGACCGGTTTTAAATGTTTCGGGAAAAATGAAAGTGAATTCTAGTCAGTTTGAAGAATATATTTTAGATGGATACAATACTTTAAAAGCATCAAATATTGAAAAAGTTTCTCCTGTTAATTTTCATGTAATGGGCGGAATTACAGGCGGATTAGAAAGTTTTAGGCTTTCAGCTAAATACCAATATGGTGTTACCAATATGTTTAATGGTCTTAACGATGATGGTTTAGAAAAAGATAATTTTAAAGGAAATAGCTCCACCATTATCTTCGCTTTAGTAGTTTATTTTTAAAGAAAGAAACAGTATTATTTTGGATTCTGAGTCAAGCTCAGAATGACAAAAGATTAATAACAACCTTATAAGTTAGACCGCTGAGTGAAATTACGACCCTAAGAGTAATTTTGTATCGAAGTGCCGATTTAAGTAAGAATCTCAACCGCCTTCTCAATTCTTTCAACCGTTTCCTCTTTACCTAAAACCGAAGCAATATCAAAAACATCAGGACCTTTCATAGCTCCAACTAACGCCAATCGCAAAGGCATCATTACTTTCCCGAAACCAATTTCTTCAGAAGTAATCCATCCTTTTATTTTATCCGAAATGTTTTCAGTTGAAAAATTATCTACTTCATTTAAAAGATCAATTACCTTTTTTAGTATATCTGAAGTTCCTTCTTTAAACGCCTTTTTTGAAGCCTTTTCGTCATATTGAAGCGGAGCCACAAAAAAGAAATCTCCTTGTTCCCAGAAATCTGAAACAAAAGTTGCTCGCTCTTTTAATAAAGAAACTATTTTAGTGAGGCGTTCTTCATTATTTTCCCATCGTAGGTCAGAATCACACCATTTATTTAAATAATCTTTAAAAAGAATAGCTAATTCTGAATCCGATTTCTCCTGCATATATTTTTGTTGAAACCATTTGGTTTTTTCAGGATCAAATTTTGCTCCTGCTTTATTTACCCTTGTTAAATCGAAGGCTTCCACTAATTCTTCCAAGCTAAAAATTTCTTGTTCGGTACCTGGATTCCATCCCAATAAAGCCAACATATTTACTACAGCTTCCGGAAAATATCCATCCTCTCTATAACCTGAAAAAATATCACCATCGGCAGTTTTCCATTCCAATGGAAAAACAGGAAAGCCCATTTTATCACCATCACGCTTACTTAATTTTCCTTTTCCTACGGGTTTCATAATTAAAGGTAAATGGGCAAATTCTGGAGATTTCCAACCCAAAGCTTTGTATAATAAAACGTGTAATGATAAGGAAGGCAACCATTCTTCTCCACGAATTACGTGAGAAATTTCCATTAAATGATCGTCCACAATATTTGCTAAATGATAGGTCGGCATTCCGTCACTTTTAAACAGAACTTTATCGTCTAAAACGTTGGTGTCAATCGTGATTTCACCACGGATAATGTCGTTTAATTTTAGTGTTTCATTTACAGGTGACTTAAACCGAATAACAAAATTTTCTCCAGATTCTAATTTTTTAGAAACTTCTTCAGAGGACAATGAAAGTGAGTTGTTTAATGTTTCCCGATTGTGCCAATTATAGATAAATGTTCGTTTTTCGGCTTCATATTCTTTCCGAAGAATTCCTAGTTCTTCAGCAGTATCAAATGCATAATACGCATTTTCAGATTCAATTAATTGCTCGGCGTATTGTTTGTAAATGTCTTTTCTTTCCGATTGTCGGTATGGTCCGAAGTTCCCAACCTTTTGGTCATTGAGCGGAGTCGAAATGCCTTCATCAAAAGGAATATGAAGCCAGTTCAAAGCATCAATTATATATTCTTCTGCACCTTCTACATAACGAGTTTGGTCGGTATCTTCAATACGCAACACAAAATCGCCGCCGTGTTTTTTTGCAAACAAATAATTGAATAAAGCGGTACGAACACCTCCAATATGTAAAGGTCCAGTTGGACTTGGTGCAAAACGAACTCTAACTTTTTTAGACATAATTTAATTTTGTAAAAATGAAAAGGCAAAGGTAATAAGCTAAGGATTGATTGTCTAAATATTTTAATAATTATCTGAAATTTTAAAGAGAAATTATAACTTTATAAAGTTTTGAAATAATGAGTCAGAATTTGTTATCAAAAGATTAACAGATGTTTTTAAATTTTATAGTATTTTCGGGCTATGAGTAGTTTTAAAATTATCCAGCAAAAACTGGAGCAATTTATTAAAAAGTATTACATCAGCGAATTGATTAAAGGTAGCATCCTTTTCTTCGCTATAGGTTTACTGTACCTATTAATTACTCTTTTAATCGAATATTTTTTATGGCTAAACCCAACAGGAAGAACCATCTTGTTTTGGACTTTTGTTTTGGTTGAAACTGCTTTGTTTGTTCGGTTTATTGCCTTTCCGTTATTTAAAATTTTTAATCTTCAGAAAGGAATTTCTCACGAAGAAGCTTCCAAATTAATCGGGAATCATTTTCCAGAAGTTAGTGACAAACTACTTAATGTAATTCAGTTAAACCAAAACCAACGCGAATCGGAATTACTAGCAGCAAGTATCGATCAAAAATCGTCGCAATTAGAACCTATTCCATTTAAAAGAGCGGTTAATTTTAAAAAAAACAGCAAATATTTAAAATATGCAGCTATTCCAGTAATAATATTTTTACTGTTTTCGGCATTGGGCGATAAAGATATTTTTTCAAGCAGTTACAAAAGAGTGGTTAATTACGATACAGCTTACGAACCTCCAGCACCTTTTTCGTTTGTGGTAATGAATAAAAATTTAAGTGCGATAGAAAATAAAAACTTTACAGTTAAAATTCTAACAAAAGGAGAATTTGTACCAGAAAACGCCAGTATTTCTTATAATAATGAGACCTATTATTTAAAACAATCTGCTCCCGGAAATTTTGAATATACCTTTTTACAGCCTTTAAATCCAATAGATTTTAACCTTTCGGCAAATAATGTGGTTTCAAAAAATTACACTTTAGAAGTAATAAAAACTCCTTCTTTAGTGTTGTTTGAAATGAATTTAGATTACCCTTCTTACACCGGAAAAAAAGATGAAATTTTAGAAAGTTCTGGAAATGCAATTATTCCTGAAGGAACCAAAGTTACTTGGAACATCAAGACAAAAAACACCGAAGAAGTTTCACTAAAAACCAAGGATTCTACTTATGTTTTTAGTAAAAATAATTCGGATTTCAGCTTGCAAAAAGGAGTTTATCAAAAATTGGATTATGCGGTTACTACTTCCAATAAAAACCTTAAAGATTACGAAAACCTTTCCTATACTTTATCGGTTATTAAAGATGAATTTCCCGAAATTTCGGTAGAGTCAAAACAAGATAGTACAACAAGCCAGAAAGTATATTTCCTCGGAAGGGTTTCAGACGATTACGGACTTACAAAACTTCAGTTGGTATATTATCCTTCAGAAAACGAACAAGAAAAACAGAAGGTTTCCTTGCCTTTAAACAAATCTAATTTCGATCAATTTGTTTATGAATTTCCGGGTTCAATTCCTTTAGAAGAAGGAGTTTCTTTTGATTATTATTTCGAGATTTTCGACAACGACGCCATACATAATCACAAATCTAGCAAGTCTTCGGTGTATTCTTTCAGAAAATTAACCAAAGATGAAATTGAAAATGAACAGCTTCAAAAACAAGAAAATACCATAAAAGGTTTGGATAAATCTTTGGAGAATATGAAAGAACAAGACAAAACTCTTGAGGAGCTTTCAAAAACTCAAAAAGAAAAAAACGAACTCAATTGGAATGATAAAAAGAAACTAGAAAACTTTATAAAAAGGCAAAAACAACAAGAAGAAATGATGAAGAATTTCTCTAAGGAATTAAAAGAAAACTTAGAGCAATTTCAACCAGAAAACAAAGAAGAAGACCCTTTTAAAGAACAGTTAAAAGAGCGGTTTCAAGAAAACGAAGAACAGCTAAAAGAGAATGAAAAATTGTTGGAGGAACTAGAAAAACTTCAAGATAAAATTGAAAAAGAAGAGTTGTCCGAAAAATTAGAAAAACTCTCCAAACAAAATAAAAATCAAGAGAAAAATTTAGAGCAATTAGTAGAGTTAACCAAGCGATATTATGTAGCCAAAAAAGCAGAAAAGCTAGCCGAAGAGCTAAGCAAACTTGCCGACGAACAAGAAAAATTAGCCGATTCTCCCAAGGAAGAAAACACCAAAGAAAAGCAAGATGAACTTAACGAGAAGTTTGACGAATATCAAAAAGAAATGGACAAACTTCAAGAAGAAAATAAAGAGTTAAAAAAGCCAATGGATATCCCTCAGGACAAAAAAGGAGAGGAAGAAGTGCAGGAAGAACAAGAAAATGCATCCGAACAATTAGAGGAACAAAAACAAAGTGATGCTAAAAAAAGTCAGAAAAAAGCGGCTAAAAAAATGAAACAGATGAGTCAGCAAATGCAAATGCAGATGCAATCTGGACAAATGGAATCTTTGGATGAAGATTTAGAAATGCTGCGACAGATTTTAGATAATTTGGTGGTTTTTTCTTTTGAACAAGAAGACTTAATGAACGACTTTAGCACTCTAGATTACGGCAATCCTAATTTTGGAAAAAAATTAGTCATTCAGAATGAACTCAAACAAAATTTTGAACATATCGACGATAGTCTTTTTGCTTTATCACTTCGTCAACCTATGTTGGGCGGTAAGATAAATTCCTCTTTAACCAACGTAACTTTTAATTTAGAAAAAAGTTTGGAACGTTTTGCCGACAATCAAATTCCGAAGGGAGTTTCTAGTCAGCAATACACCATTACAGGAGCCAATGAACTTGCTGTATTATTAAGTGAAATACTTGGAAATATACAAGATCAAATGAGTATGTCAGCTTCAGGAAAAGGCAAGGGAAAAGGAAAAGGTATGGGAAAAGGTGAAGGCGAGGGAGAAGGGTTTCAGCTTCCCGACATAATAAAAAAACAAGAAAGCTTGAATAAGAAAATGGAAGAAGGATTGGGTAAAGACGGAGAGAAAGGAAAAGACGGAGAAAAAGGCAAGGGCAAAGACAAAGGTCAAGGCGAAGGTGAAGGCGAAGGAAAAGGTGATGGTCAGGGCGATGGCGATGGTGATGGTGAAGGAGGAAAAAACGGAAAAGGAAATAAAGAAGGAGAACAAAACGGAAAGGAAGGCTACGGAAATAGCGAAGAAATGAATGGTCAGTTGTACGAAATTTACAAGCAGCAACAACAACTTAGACAGCAGTTGGAAAACCGAATTAAACAATTAGGCGACAAAGGAAATGCAGGCAATTTACTTCGACAGATGGAAGAAGTAGAGCAGCAATTGTTGGATCAAGGTTTTAATCAAGAAACGCTTCAAAAAATGCAAAACCTTAAACACGAACTTTTAAAATTAGACAAGGCAACTTTTGAACAAGGCGAAGAAATGAAGAGAGAATCTAAAACTAGCCGAGATAATTTTCAGAATAAATCTACTACAAACCCTGAGGATATAAAAAAGTATTTCAACACTACTGAAATTTTAAATCGGGAGGCACTACCTTTGCGACCCGAATACAAACAAAAAGTACAGGAATATTTTAAACAAAAGAATGATTAATTTTTATTCAGAAACCGAATTTACACTTCAAAATTCAGAAGAAATTTCTCAATGGATTTCTGAAACCATCCGTTTAGAAGGAAAAGAAGAAGGAGAAATCAGCTATATTTTTTGTGATGATGAATACCTACATCAACTCAATGTAGAGTTTTTAAACCACGATACTTTAACCGATATTATAAGTTTTGATAATAGTTTAGGGAATTTATTAAACGGCGACATTTATATTTCGGTGGATCGTGTGAAGGAAAATTCTGAAACTTTCGACACCACTTTTATAAATGAATTACATCGAGTAATCATCCACGGGGTCCTTCATTATTGCGGCTATAAAGACAAAACCGAAGCAGATGCTAAAACCATGAGATTGAAGGAAGAAGAAGCATTAACCAAAAGAATTTTCGTTTAGATTCCTGAAAATCAATTTAATACAAATTTAACAAGCTGATTATAAGTTAATTAACTATATTTGCAGCCGAAAAATACCCATTAAGACCTAGGGTAATTTTTTTAACTATAAAATAGATGTTCCACGTGAAACATTCCTTTCTAAATTTTAATTTATGATTAAAACATTCCCTATGAATGTTCAATTTAACAGAATTAAATAATAGAAAAATTAAATTAAACAAATAAAAATATGTTTCCAGATAAATACGATGTCATTGTTGTTGGTGCGGGTCACGCTGGATGTGAAGCTGCTGCTGCTGCTGCTAATTTAGGTTCAAAAACCTTATTGGTTACGATGAATCTTCAGAACATCGCACAAATGTCTTGCAATCCTGCTATGGGCGGAATTGCAAAAGGACAAATTGTACGAGAAATTGATGCCTTAGGAGGTTATAGCGGAATAGTTTCCGATAATACTGCCATTCAGTTTAAGATGCTTAATAAGTCTAAAGGACCAGCTATGTGGAGTCCAAGAGTGCAAAGCGACCGAATGCGTTTTTCTGAAACTTGGAGAGATATGCTGGAAAAAACTCCTAATCTTGATTTTTATCAAGAAATGGTTTCGGGGTTAATTACCGAAAACAATAAAGTAATTGGCGTTAGAACTTCTCTCGGAATTGAAATAAAATCTAAAACCGTTGTCCTTACAAACGGAACTTTTTTAAACGGAATTATACATATAGGCGATAAACAATTTGGTGGTGGAAGAGCAGGAGAATCTCCTTCAACAGGAATAACCGAAGACCTAAAAAACTTAGGATTTGAATCGGGAAGAATGAAAACAGGAACACCTCCAAGAGTAGATGGCCGTTCTTTAGATTTTTCAAAAATGATTGAACAGCCTGGCGATGATAATCCAGAAAAATTCTCCTATCTAAAAAGCACAAAACCGTTAACTAAACAACGTTTGTGTTATATGTCTTACACCAGTGAAACAGTGCATAATTTACTTAAAGAAGGCTTTGATAAATCGCCCATGTTTAACGGAGCTATTAAAAGTAGTGGTCCAAGATATTGTCCTTCAATAGAAGAAAAAATAAATCGTTTTGCAGACAAAGACAGACATCAATTATTCGTAGAACCCGAAGGTTGGAATACAGTTGAATATTATATCAATGGGTTTTCAACTTCCTTATCTGAAGATACCCAATTTAAAGCCTTACGACAAGTGGCAGGATTTGAAAATGTAAAATTTTTTAGACCTGGATATGCTATTGAATACGATTATTTTCCACCAACACAGTTGCGTCATACTTTAGAAACCAAGTTAGTTTCTGGTTTGTATTTTGCAGGACAAATTAATGGTACTACGGGCTACGAAGAAGCTGCTTCTCAAGGCTTAATGGCAGGTATAAACGCCCATTTAAAAGTACAAGAAAAAGACGCTTTTACACTAAATAGAGACGAAGCATATATAGGAGTTTTAATTGACGATTTAATTACAAAAGGCACAAAAGAACCTTATAGAATGTTTACTTCAAGGGCAGAATACAGAACGTTGTTACGACAAGATAATGCCGATTTTAGACTTACCGACAAATCTTTTAAAATTGGTTTAGCTTCTGAAGAACGTTTAAAAACAATGGAAAAAAAGCGTCAAGAATCGGATGCTTTTGTTCGATTTTTTAAAAATACAAGTGTTAGTCATTTGGTATTAAATCCAATTTTAGAAGAAAAAAATTCGGCTCCTGTTAAGCAAATGGATAAACTTTTTAAACCTTTTTCTCGTCCAAATATTACGATGGACGATATGCGAAAAATTAAAGAAGTTGATGAATATATTACTAATCATAATTTAGATAGAGAGGTTTTAGAACAAACAGAGATTCAGATAAAATATGCTGGATATATTAATAAAGAAAAAGCAAATGCCGACAAATTAAATAGGTTAGAGGGAATAAAAATTCCAGAAAATTTTGATTATACTAAATTAAAATCTTTGTCGTATGAAGCTATGGAAAAACTTAAAACTATTAAGCCTGTAACTGTTTCACAAGCTTCTAGAATTAGTGGTGTTTCGCCAAACGATATTTCGGTATTGTTGGTTTATATGGGAAGATAATAACGACTGTTTCACGTGGAACATTTGTTTAAGTTATGAGTTATAAGTGTAGAGTTAAGAGTTAAAAAATAAATCATATAAATTAATACCTCTGCGTCTTTGCGACTCTGCGAGAATATTTTCAAACTTTTTTTTCGAGATAATAAAATGAATAAACCCAACTTCCCAAATCAAGTAAAAGACTGGCTAGTCACAGGAGAAACTTTCGAATTAATTTACGATTCTGAAAAAGAATTGTTAGTTACTTCGCCACAACCGAAACCTGAAAATTTATCGAAATATTACGAAAGTGAAGAATATATTTCTCATACAGACAACAAAAAAGGAATCGTTTCTTTTTTGTATCAAACCATAAAAAAATCAGCATTACATAATAAAGTAAAGTTGATTACTTCTTTAAATAATGAAGTTGGAAATTTATTGGATATTGGAGCTGGAACAGGAGATTTTTTAAAAGAAGCAAAAGATAAAGGTTGGAAAATATTTGGTGTAGAACCCAACGAAGGCGCTAGAAATTTAGCCAAAAAAAAAGAAGTAAACTTAAAGAAAAACATCGATGATTTTAAAGGCAAAAAATTTGATGTTATTACTCTTTGGCACGTTTTAGAACACGTACCAAATTTAGAAGAAACCAGTTCAACATTAGAAAAATTATTAAAGCCAGATGGCACTTTAATAATTGCTGTTCCTAATTTTAAATCGTTTGATGCTAATTATTATAAAGAGCATTGGGCAGCTTTTGATGTGCCAAGACATTTATGGCATTTTTCTAAAGGATCTATAAAAAAGATTTTTTCTAAAAACTTAGAACTTCAAAAAACCAAACCCATGATTTTCGATTCGTTTTATGTTAGCCTTCTTTCAGAAAAAAATAAAACAGGAAAACAAAATTTATTAAAAGCCTTTTTTGTGGGATTGCGTTCTAATATTTCGGCTTGGAGTACAAAAGAGTATTCTTCACTCATTTATTGCTTTAAAAAAGTCAAATAATTCAAATTAAAACGATTTAACGTTGTTTTGCTGCCAAAACAGCTTATGTGTTGCTGGTTTTTATTAGTAAGCGTATAAACGATTATTTAAAGCCTTTTTTAATAAATATAAATAATCAATAAAAAGAAAGAATAGAAAACGCTTATACTAGTTCTTTCTTATGAATTAACCGAGTTAGCTGAATAGATAAGTCTGTAAAAATAATTTTTGCATTTCCGTTTCGTTCCACATGATATTCTGCTTCTTCTAATGCTTGGGTAATTTCGTATATATTATTTTGATGTACAAAAGGAGCAAATTTTTCAAGAGAAAAATTTCCGTCGTGACTTTCAAAATATAAAAGTGAATCGGCTTTATAATTTTTTAACATGGCTTGTCTAAAAAGTTCTAGACAAAAACTTAAAAATTTCTTTTTAGTTTCTCTTCCTTCTTTTGCAATAGATTCACTCCATTCCATAAGGTCGTTAATAGCATTTTTATTTTTTTTTGCACTAAAAGCAGTTCGTACCCAAAAAACAAAAAGTTTTTCAAAATATTCATCATTGCTATCGTTAGCAATAATTTGTAGAGCCCTGTTAAAATCACCATTTGCTTGATGACTTATTTTTTTAGCTTTATTTTCTGTAAGTTGATGATTGTTAATTAGTTCAGATAAAATATCATTTTCAGAAAGCAACGGAATATGAAGTTTTTGACAACGAGATTGAATGGTTCCCAACACCTTTTCTTCCTCTTCAGCAAGTAATAAAAGCACTGTTTTTTCGGGAGGCTCTTCTACTAATTTCAGAATTTTATTGGCACATTCGATGTTCATTTTCTCAGCCATCCAAATTATCATCACTTTATAACCACCTTCATACGGTTTTAAGGATATTTTTTTCAAAATATCAACCGCTTCATGTCTACTAATATTCCCTTGTTTATTTTCAATTCCTATAAATTGAAGCCAATCAAATAAGGAAGCATAAGGGTTTTTAAGCACAAATTCTCTCCATTCCGAAGAGAAATTATCCGAAACCGGATTCTTTTTAATATCAATGGAGGTATTTACCGGATAGACAAAATGAAGGTCGGGATGACTTAGTTTTGAAATTTTATTAGCACAATTTTGATACGCTTCGCTGTCTTTTTGTGACGAATGACATAAAATTTCTTTTGCATAACTCAACGCCAACGATAATATGCCAGAACCTGTCTTACCAATAAAAAGTTGCGTGTGTGGAATACGCCCATTTTTCACCGTATTTGTAAGGTGAGATTTAATATGTTGTTGTCCTATTACTTCGGAAAAATCCATAGACAATATTACGGTTTTTTAGACAAAAAATACCCATTCAAAATCCTATCTTTGCAGTCTAATTTTTTATCTATTATCTGAATAATGAAAACCGTAAACGACTTTAATTTCGAAAATAAAACAGCATTAATTCGTGTAGATTTTAATGTTCCACTCAATGAGAATTTTGAAGTAACCGATGCTACCAGAATAAAAGCAGCAAAAAACACCATTATTAAAGTTTTGGAAGATGGCGGAAAATGTGTGTTGATGTCACATTTAGGAAGACCAAATGGTGTGGAAGAAAAATTTTCACTTCAGCATATCGTAAATAAAGTGAGTGAAATTATTGGAGTAAAAGTTCATTTTGTAGAAGATTGTGTTGGCGAAAAAGCCGAAGCAGCCGTAACCGAATTAAAAACAGGAGAAATCCTATTATTAGAAAACTTACGCTTCCATAAAGAAGAAAAAGCAGGAGATAAAACCTTTGCCGAGCAACTATCTAAATTAGGAGATATTTATGTAAACGATGCATTTGGAACGGCTCACAGAGCCCACGCTTCTACAGCAGTAATCGCAGAATATTTTCCAGAAAATAAATGTTTTGGATTATTATTGGCTTCTGAAATTGAACATATTGAAAAAGTTTTAAAACATAGTGTAAAACCTGTAACAGCTATTATTGGTGGAGCAAAAGTTTCTTCAAAAATCACCATCATCGAAAATATTTTAGATAAAGTAGATCACCTTATTATTGGCGGCGGAATGGCATTTACCTTCGTAAAAGCACAAGGTGGAAAAATAGGAAATTCTTTAGTGGAAGACGACAAACAAGAACTTGCCTTATCCATTTTAAAACAAGCCAAAGAAAAAAATGTAGCTGTTCACTTACCTGTAGATGCAATTGTTGCAGATGCTTTTTCGGAAGAAGCAAATATTAAAACAGAAGCAATAAATGCTATCTCTGACGGATGGATGGGCTTAGATACAGGCTCTGAAACTAATCAACTTTTTAGAGAAGTAATTTTAAATTCAAAAACCATTTTATGGAACGGTCCTGTAGGTGTTTTTGAGATAGAGAAATTTGCCAAAGGAACCATCTCTTTAGGAAATGCTATAGCCGAAGCCACCGAAAACGGAACATTTTCTTTAGTAGGAGGTGGTGATTCTGTTGCCGCTGTTAAACAATTTAATTTAAGCGATAAAGTAAGTTATGTTTCTACGGGCGGAGGCGCTATGTTAGAAATGTTAGAAGGGAAAACATTACCTGGAATTGAGGCGATGTTAAAATAGATTTTAGTGACGGGGTGATTCAAAGTCACCCCGTCACTAGATAAAAGTTAAAATATTTGCTCGTTCTCGCTATTTGCCTACATTTAGCAAAATTTTAATCTCAATAACACGTTCAGGTTATATGAAGCACTTTAAATATCCTAAAATACTTTTTATATTTCTTTTTTTGATTAATGTAACTACTGCTTTTTCACAAGAAGAGATATTAAATACCGATACTATTTCGGTAACTAAAGAAACATTACCTCAAAGCACAATCCAGATTACAGATACCATTATTACTCAAGAAGCAGTTGGAGACTTTATTTCGCCAGTAGTAAACACGATTACAAAAGACTCTCTAATTTTTAATTTTCAAGATAACTTAACAGCTAAAAAAGCTGATAGTTTATGGATAGAAGAGCTTTTTAGCTCTAGATTATTTGAACAAATTTATAACGACATTACCAGCGATACAGTTGCTCCTGTTGAATATAAAGAATTACCCACCGAAGTTTTAAAACAACGCCTAGAAGCCTTAAACGCAAAGACTCCTTTTAATGTTGAGTACAATCCTTCTTTAGAAAAAATGATTAAGCATTATTTAAAAAATAGAAGGAAATCTATTACTCAATTATTGGCATTAAGCGAATATTATTTTCCGATGTTTGAACAGGAATTGGATAAAAACAACCTTCCTTTAGAAATAAAATATTTGGCTGTTGTAGAGTCTGCCTTAAATCCCACAGCCCAATCTAGAGTAGGTGCAAAAGGGCTTTGGCAGTTTATGTTTACTACTGGAAAACATTTTGGGTTGGAAGTAAGCTCCTATGTAGATGAACGTGCCGATCCCGAACGTTCAACCGAAGCCGCCAGCAAATATTTAAAGAGCTTATATAAAAGTTTTAACGATTGGGATTTGACTTTAGCGGCTTATAATTCGGGACCAGGAAATGTTTCAAAAGCAATCAGAAGATCAGGTGGAGAAACCAATTATTGGAAAATAAGAAACCATTTACCTAGAGAAACCGCAGGTTATGTACCGGCATTTTTAGCCACGATGTATATTTTTGAATATGCCGAAGAACACGGTTTTAAAAAATCTGCTCCAAAATTCCATCATATTGCTACAGATACGGTTAGAGTAAAACACTTAATTACTTTAGAACAGGTATCTAAGATGACCAATGTTCCTTTAACCGAAGTAGAATTTTTAAACCCTTCTTATAAAGTAGGAATCATTCCTTTTGTAAAAGAAAAAAACTACACCTTACGTTTACCAATTGAAGCCATTGGAAAATTTGTAGCAAACGAAGAAACTATTTATGCAATAGCACAAGAGGAAATAAAAAACCGAGAAACACCGCTTCCAAAATATGTAGAACAACCCGACAGAATCCGGTATCGGGTGAGAAGCGGCGATTATTTAGGAAAAATTGCGAAACGTTATGGCGTAGGTGTAAGTCAGATTAAAAAATGGAATAGACTTAAAAACGACAATCTAAGAGTAGGACAACGACTAACTATATATCCACGAAATATAGCTGTTTCTTCGAGTAGTTTGAGTGTTTCAAAAAGTAGTTCAAAAAACACTTCAAAAGGAAATGTAAAACTTTATACGGTTAAAAATGGAGATTCGTTATGGAGTATTTCTCAAAAATTTCCAGGAGTTACTATCGAAAATATTAAAAAATGGAACGATATTAGCGGTAGCAAATTAAAACCCGGAATGAAACTTAAAGTTTCAAAAGGGTAGTAAATTAAAACCCTTTAAAATGAAGTCTTTATATCTTGTTCTGTTTTCAACAATACTTTTTGTTTCTTGTAAAAGCGACTCAAAAAAAAGCACGTATCGACAACATTCTGTTGGTAATATTAATTCTCTACAAGTTTTAATTACCGATGATTTATGGAACGGGGAAGTTGGAGAAGAAATAAGAAATTATTTTGCAGCTCAAACCGAAGGATTACCACAAGAAGAACCTTTGTTTTCTATTAACCAGATGGATCCTTCAACTTTTAGTGGTTTTGTAAAAAGCAATCGTATTTTTTTACACGTAACAATTGGTGCCGAAGACAAAGTAAAAATTGCAAAAGACCCCTATGCTCGACCCCAAACAGGTGCTATTATAACAGCTACTACAAAACAAGGTTTGATTAAACTAATTAAGCAAAACCACAAAAAAATTATAGAAGCGTTTCATAAATCTGAGATTAAAGAACGCCAAAGAAGAACTGCCATTTCGTTAAAAGATATAGATTCATTAAAAGAGCGTTTTGGACTATCAATTCAAATTCCATCTGCTTACCGAATTGCACATAAAGGAGCTGATTTTTATTGGCTTCGGAAAGATTTAAAAAAGTCGGGTTCTACTAATATATTAATTTATAATGCACCATTAAACGCCATTACAAGTGACAGTACTGCTTTAACCGAAGTATTAAAAATACGAGATTCTATCGGAGGAAATTTATTACCCGTAGAAGATGACGGAAAATTTATTTCAGATTACGATTATTCTCCCAATTTTTACCTTACTGAATTAGATGGCAAATTTGCTTATTTAACCAAAGGAGTATGGACGGTTGAAGGAGAATTTATGGCAGGACCTTTTATTAATTATGCTGTAAGAGATGAAAAAAATAACAGATACCTAATAATTGAAGGATTTACATATGCACCTCAAACCAAAAAGAGAAATCTTCAGTTTGAGTTAGCATCTATAATTCAGTCGGCAAAAATAAAGTAGTTTACTCTTCTTTTTTAGTATCTTTAGAAGCCTCTTCGTCTTTGGTAGCATCTTTAAATTCTTTAATACCGCTTCCCAAACCACGCATAAGCTCTGGGATTTTTTTACCACCAAACAATAATAATACCACAACAACAATTACAACTATTTGAGGCCATCCGATAACTAAAGGTAACATTGCTAAATTCATTTTCTATGAAATTTTATAGGGCAAATGTAATAAGAATTCATTAAAATTAACGTTTAAAACACCAAATTAAGCATTCGTCTTAAACATATGCTAAGATGTGAAGTTACTAGACAGCTTCTTTTTATATTTGCTTTAGGATTTGTTACTATGAAAAAACAAAAAAAGACAAAAAATTTTAAACACAAACTATTAAATAAGTATCGTTTGGTAGTGCTTAATGAAGATACTTTTGAAGAACGATTTACCTTTAAACTCAACCGATTAAACGTTTTTGTTTTTAGCATTATCTCGGCATTAATCTTAATTACTGCCACTACAATCTTAATTGCTTTTACTCCTTTACGAGAGTATATTCCTGGTTATTCATCGGTTTCTCTTAAGAAAAAAGCAACACAGTTAGCTTACAAAACAGATTCACTACAACAAGTAATTAATATTAACGAAAAATATCTTTCTTCCATAAAAAAAGTGTTAACAGGAGATGTAAAAAACGTAGATTTTAATAAAGATTCTATCATAAAAGCTGCCGAGTATGATGTTTCTTCATTAAATATAGTTCCTTCAAAAGAAGATTCATTACTTAGAGAAAAAGTTTCTTTGGAAGATAAATACAATCCTTTAATTACCAATTCCGAAATAAATTTTGTTCTTTTTCCTCCTGTAAAAGGGGTTATTTCTGAAGGGTTCAACACAAAAGACAAACATTATGCTGTGGATATTGTTACTGTAAAAGATGCACCCGTAAAATCTACCGCAGACGGAACTGTTATTTTTTCTGAATGGACAGCAGATACAGGTTATGTAATAATTGTTGAACACACTAACAACCTTATTTCGGTTTATAAACACAATTCTTTTTTAATCAAAAAACAAGGTGAGTTAGTAAAGGCGGGCGAGGTAATAGCAAAAACAGGAAACACTGGTGAATTTACCACAGGACCTCACCTTCATTTCGAATTATGGAGCGATGGTTACCCTATAAACCCAACCGATTTTATTGATTTTGAATAAAGTTTTTTGAGTCATTTAAGTATGCAAAAACCGTATCGAAGAAAATAAGCATAATAAGGAAGTGAAAAATGTATTTAAAAAAATTAGGAGCGAAAATATTAGCAAAAAAAACAGTTAAAATCATTGAGAAATGGGCTTCAAACCCTGTTGAAACACAAGAGAAAGTTTTTAAATCTTTAATTGCTCAAGCTAAAAATACTTCCTTCGGAAAAGAACATGATTTTCAGAACATTTTTTCACATCAAAATTTTATAAAGCAAGTTCCAGTAAGAGATTATGAAGCCTTAAAAGGTTATTTTGAAAGAATTGCGAATGGAGAAAAAAATGTCCTTTGGAAAGGAAAACCTACTTACATTGCTAAAACTTCAGGAACTACTTCGGGAGCAAAATATATTCCGATTACTAAGGAGTCGATGCCCTATCATATTGAAGCGGCTAAAAGTGCTTTGTTCTATTATATTCACGAAACTGGAAATACAGATTTTGTAAACGGAAAAATGATTTTTCTTCAAGGAAGTCCCGTTTTAGAAAACTTCAACGGAATTAATATAGGAAGACTCTCAGGGATTGTGGCTCATTTTGTTCCTAAATACCTTCAAAAAAACAGATTACCAAGTTGGAAAACCAATTGTATAGACGATTGGGAAACCAAAGTAGATGCCATTGTAGAAGAAACCAAAAATGAGAATATGACTTTAATTAGTGGTATTCCGTCTTGGGTACAAATGTATTTTGAAAAGCTTCAGAAAGTTTCAGGAAAAAAGGTAGGCGACTTATTTAAAAACTTTAATTTGTTTGTTTATGGAGGAGTAAATTACGAACCCTATCGAGCCAAGTTTGAAGAAATGATTGGCAGAAAAGTAGATAGTATTGAACTCTACCCAGCTTCCGAAGGTTTTTTTGCTTTTCAAGATTCACAAACCGAAAAAGGAATGTTGCTACTTTTAAATTCTGGTATTTTTTATGAATTTATTGAAGCCTCAAAATTCTTTGATGAAAACCCAAAACGATTGACCATTGGTGAAGTAGAAACTGGTGTAAATTATGTGATGATCATTTCGACCAACGCCGGACTTTGGGCATATAATATTGGTGATACGGTGATGTTTACTTCCACCAAACCTTATCGAGTATTTGTATCGGGAAGAATAAAACATTTTATATCCGCTTTTGGCGAACACGTTATTGGAAAGGAAGTAGAACAAGCTATTAAGGAAGCAATGCAGGAATTTAAATTCTCAATTTCTGAATTTACGGTAGCACCACAAACCAATCCATCACAAGGAGAATTACCTTATCATGAATGGCTCATCGAGTTTGAAGAAACCCCAAAAAACCTTTCAGAAATTGCAGCTTTTATAGATAAAAGTATGCAAAAACAAAACACCTATTATTTCGATTTAATTGAAGGGAATGTACTTCAGCCATTAAAAATCACTCCACTTTCTTCAGGGAGTTTTAATAGGTATATGAAATCTCAAGGTAAGCTAGGAGGACAAAATAAAGTTCCACGTCTTTCGGATAATCGGAAGATTGCGGATTTGTTAGTAAAATAAGATGAATTTAATGTGATTAAAAGTGACGGTGTGACTCCAAGTCACACTGTCACTAAAAGATGTTTTGGGCAATAAAATTTATGTTTATAGCCCAAAATGAGCCGATTAATTAATTTATTCGGCTCAAGTGAAATGTAATTGGCAATGACCAGATGTGTAAATCATTACCTATTTACTTTATGATGT
>JALWUJ010000028.1 GCA_027080135.1 Flavobacteriaceae bacterium
GGATGGTCATAATTCACATACCAACATCTGTTCTTCGGGAGCGCGTTTTGGTTATAATATTTGGTATGGTTACGACAGACCATCTCCAGATCACGCCAATGCAAAATTCATTTTATTGATTTCTGCGCATTTAGAGTCGGGACACTATTTCAATCCGCACGCACAACGAATTATCGAAGGGAAAATGAAAGGCGCTAAATTGGCGACAATGGATCCTCGTTTATCCAATACGGCATCAATGTCAGATTATTGGATGCCAACTTATCCAGGAACCGAAGCCGCAGTTTTATTGGCAATGGCTTTGATTATTTTGGAGGAAGGATTGTACAACAGAGACTATCTTGAAAACTGGACCAACTGGCAAGAATATTTAAAAGCATTACACAGCGATAAGGAAGTAACTTTCGAAAATTACATCGCTGCAATGATTGAAGAATACAAAGAATATACTCCAGAATTTGCCGAAAAAGAATCAGGAGTAAAAGCAGATACGATTGTTGAAATTGCCCGATTAATCGGTGATGCTGGCGAGCGTTTCGCTTCACATAACTGGCGTGCTGCAGGAGCTTCTAACCTTGGTGGTTGGGGCGTTGCACGTTGTTTACATTTCTTATCTGTGTTGACAGGTGCAGTTGGTGCAAAAGGTGGAACCTCTCCAAATTCTTGGAATAAATTCAGTCCTACGCAACCCAATCTACCAAAACCACAAAAGAAATGGAATGAGCTTCATTTCCCTAAAGAATATCCTTTAGCATTTTTTGAAATGAGTCAACTTTTACCTCATTTCCTAAAAGAAGGAAGAGGGAAAATGGACGTATATTTCTCCAGAGTATTTAATCCTGTTTGGACCTATCCTGATGGATTTACCTGGATGGAAATGTTTCAAGATGAAGATAAATTTGGATTGCACACTGCCTTAACTCCAACGTGGAATGAAACTGCTTTTTATGCAGATTTTGTTCTTCCGATGGGATTAGCTTCCGAGCGTCACGATATCAATTCCTATGCAACTCACGGAGGAACTTGGGTGGCATTCCGTCAACCTGTTTTACGTGAAGCAGCCAGAAGAAATGGTCGTGATGTAGAATTTACATATGAAGCAAATCCAGGAGAAGTTTGGGAAGAAGATGAATTCTGGATCGAGTTGTCTTGGCGAATTGACCCTGACGGAAGTATGGGAATTCGAAAGCATTTTGAATCGCCTTACCGACCAGGAGAAAAAATTAAAATTGGAGAATACTATCAATACATTTTTGAACGCGTTCCGGGATTGCCAAAAGCTGCCAAAGCCGAAGGTATTACCGAATTAGAATATATGCAGAAGTACGGTACATTCGAAATTGAAAAAGGAGAATCGTATAAAAAGAATGAAACCTTATTAACCAAAGAACAGTTAGAAGGTTCGGAAGTTGATCCAACAAACGGTGTAATTCGTAAAAACGGAAAAGACATTGGTGTGATGATAAAGGGTCAAGCGATGGTTGGTTTCCCAACACCTTCTCGTAAAAACGAATTTTATTCGCAAACGATGGTCGATTGGAAATGGCCAGAATATGCGGTTCCTCAATATTTGAAGAGTCATATTCATTTAGATAATTTAGATAAATCAAAAGGTGAATATGTATTGGTTCCTACGTTTAGGTTACCAACATTAATTCATTCAAGATCTGGAAATGCCAAATGGTTGGTAGAAATCTCTAACCGAAATCCAATTTGGATGCATCCAGATGATGCTGCCAAATGGGGCTTCAAAACAGGAGATTTAGTGAAAATGAATACCGACATAGGATATTTCATCGATAAAGTTTGGGTAACTCAAGGTATGAAACCCGGAGTTGTAGCTTGTTCGCATCATATTGGACGTTGGAGAAGACCGCAAGATAAAATTGGAAACCGCTGGGCAACCAATACGGTAAATATTGAAGGAAACGGAAAAGGAGGTTGGAAAATGAATACCATTTCAGGAATTAAACCTTTTGAATCTGAAGACAAAGATTCAAAACGTATTTTCTGGAAAGATGGTGGAGTGCATCAAAATATCACACACGCGGTTCATCCAGATCCAATTAGTGGAATGCATTGTTGGCATCAACGAGTACGGATTGAAAAACCCGGAGCAGAAGAAAACTACGGAGATATTTTTGTAGATACCAACAAATCTCACGAAGTTTATAAAGAGTGGCTGAAAATGACACGACCAGCACCAGGGCCTAATGGAGAGAGAAGACCACTTTGGTTTAAGCGTGCTTTTACACCAGATAAATCTACTTATTATATTGATAAGAAGGAAGAGTAGGTAACTATATTTAACCTGTAAGGTTTTAAAAACCTTGTAGGTTTTTTTAATATTCAAACCTACAAGGTCTTTGATACCTTGCAGGAAGCATAAAAATTAAAATTGTAAATGCTACAAAAAATATTCCCATTTCTAACTTGGCTTCCGCTAGCAAAAAAATCGTGGAAAGATGATTTAATTGCAGGAATCACAGGAACTATTATTGTAATTCCACAAGCAGTGGCATTTGCAATGATTGCAGGAATGCCTCCAATTTATGGGTTTTACACAGCGATGCTAACTCCTGTTATTGCTGCAATATTTGGGTCATCGTATCATTTAGTTTCTGGACCAACTACAACAAGTTCGATTGTTCTATATTCAATTATTAGTAAATATATTCATCCTGAAACCGATATTGAAGCCTTTGTTTCATTAGCGATATTACTTTCGTTTATGGCTGGTGTTATCAAGCTTTTTATGGGAATTGCCCGAATGGGAAAACTAGCAAGCTTTGTTTCAAATTCTGTAATAATTGGTTTTTCTGCTGGAGCAGGAGTGCTGATTGCCTTTAAACAATTAAAACATATTTTCGGAATTGAAGTACCCCAAGGAAGTTCATTTTACAACATTATTAGTTATATAGCCACTCATATTTCTGAAACCAACTGGTATGCTTTTGGGGTAGCCACAGCAACTTTGGCGATTGCATTACTGATTCGGAAAATTAAAAAGATTTCAAAATTATATATGTTGGTTGCGATGATTTTAGGAAGTCTAATTGCTGTTTTTCTAACTCGATATTCCATTCAAGTGGAAACGGTTGGAACAATTCCTAACAACCTTCCTCCCTTTAAAATGCCTGCTTTCGATTATGACAATATGCGAATGTTAACCACAGGAGCAATTATTTTAGCCACTTTAGGTTTGGTAGAAGCTGCTGCAATTTCAAGATCGATAGCTTTACATACACATCAAAAATTAAATACCAATCAGGAATTTGTTTCACAAGGAATTTCGAATGTAGTTTCAAGTTTCTTTTCTTGTTATACCAGTTCGGGTTCGTTTACAAGGTCGAGTATCAATTATCAAGCAGGTGCAAAAACACCAATGTCCGCTGTAATTTCAGCCGTCGGATTAATGACTGTTGTATTGTTATTTGCAGAATACGCTGCTTTCTTACCGAAACCCGCTATGGGTGGTATTATCATGTTGGTGGGTTATAATCTTATCGATTTTAAACACATCAAACAAATAATAAATAGCAGCAAACGCGAGTTAATTGTTTTTGGTGCTACCTTTATTGGAACCTTGTTTTTAGATTTGGATGAAGCTTTAATCATTGGAATTTTTATTTCGCTTTTCTTTTATATGGAGCGGACTTCAAACCCAAACATTGCCATTCTTGCACTTAGCGAGAATGGAAAACTAATAAATAAAATTAGAGATTCTAAAACAGTAGAATGTTCCAATTTAAAAATTGTTCGTGTTGACGGTTCTTTATATTTCGGTTCAATTGAAAAAATTTCAGATTTCTTTACAAACCTTTATAGTCAAAATGAAATTCAATATGTTTTAATTGTTGCCGATGGTATTAATTTTATCGATTTAGCTGCGGCTGAATGGTTAAGTAACGAAATACTAAATTGGCAGAAAAACAGAGGAGGTATCTACTTTACAGGTCTAAAACTAGTAGGTCAAAACGTATTTATTAAAGGAGGGTTCGTGGAGTTGGTTGGAAAAGATATTTTCTTCAAAAACAAAAAAGAAGCCATTGAAGAACTTCATAAATTATTTGAAACTCCTTGTGAAACAAAAGCATTTAAAGAGTGTCACGAATAGGCTTTATATTTCTAATGTGCTAATTGTTACAAATAAAGCGAATTACATTTTTTAATTTTGCAATCTAAATTATCAACTTCTTTTTAATTTTAAATGAATTTAAAAAAATTCCTTCCCATATTAGAATGGCTTCCTAATTATAAAAAAGAATGGCTTAAAGGCGATCTTAGTGCTGGTCTTACGGTTGGTGTTATGCTAATTCCACAAGGAATTGCTTATGCATTAATTGCTGGCTTACCTCCTATCTATGGTTTATATACAGCATTAATTCCGCAAATTGTATATGCAATTTTTGGAACTTCTAGACAACTAGCCGTAGGTCCTGTTGCGATGGACTCCTTAATTGTAGCAGCAGGAGTTGCCACTTTAGCCGAAGTAGGCTCAGAACATTTTATAGAATTCGCCATCCTACTTGCCTTTATGATGGGAATCCTTCAAATTGCCTTCGGAATGTTTCGATTAGGGTTTTTAGTAAATTTTTTATCCAAGCCCGTAATTAGTGGCTTTACCTCAGCAGCTTCTTTAATAATAGGATTAAGTCAGTTAAAAAATTTACTAGGAATTGACATTGCAAGAAATAACCGATTACAAAACCTATTGGCTGAAGCGTTTCAGCATATAGGAGAAATACATTGGTTAACCTTTATCATTGGAGCTTTATCTATTGTAATAATCGTTCTTTTAAAAAAATATGCAAAGAAAATTCCTGCTGCTTTGGTAGTGGTAATTATTTCGATTGTAGTGGTAAAATTATTTCAGTTAGACCAAATGGGAGTTGCTATTATTGGCGATATTCCGAAGGGATTACCTAGTTTCAGATTGCCACATTTTAATCAACAGATATTAACAGATTTAATGCCGATAGCTTTAACTTTGGCCTTTATTGCTTTTTTAGAAGCTATTTCGGTAGCAAAAGCCGTTGAAACCAAACATCCAGAATACAAAGTAATTCCTAATCAAGAATTAATTGCCTTAGGAATGGGAAATTTTATTGGTTCCTTTTTTCAAACCTATCCTGCAACAGGAGGATTTTCAAGAACTGCCGTTAACGAACAGGCCGAGGCAAAAACTCCTTTGGCGGCTTTAATTTCGGCAGGAGTTGTGGCTTTAACTTTACTGTTTTTAACACCTGTATTTTTCTATCTACCTAAAACTGTTTTGGCAGCAATTATTATGGTGGCTGTTTTTGGATTGTTAGATTTTTCGGTTCCGAAGCAATTATTAAAGTTTTCAAAAAGAGATTTAGTCATTTTGAATGTTACTTTAATAATTACTGCAACGGTAGGAATTAAAGAAGGAATTTTAGTAGGAGTTGTACTTTCATTAGCAATGTTAATCTACAAAAGTACCAAACCTCATATTGCTATTTTAGGGAAAGTACCCAACACTCATTTCTACCGAAATAGGAAACGTTTTAAAGATGTTGAAATAGATGAAGACATCCTAATTATTAGATACGACGCACAATTACACTTTGCAAATACTACTTATTTTAAAGATAAGCTTCAGGAATTTTCAGCATATAAAGGCGATAAATTAAAGCTCTTAATCATTGATGGTGAAAGCATTAACAGTTTAGACAGTAGTGCCATTTATGCTTTGATAGAAGTTTTAGATTACTTTAACAGAAAAAAAGTGACCATCGCATTTACAGGATTAAAAGGACCTGTACGTGATAAAATGATTCTTTCTGGTTTTATGGAAAAAGCCAATGAAGACTTATTTTTTATGAGTATTCAAGAAGCAGTAGATTGGTATAAAACGGGACATCAAAAAGAAGATTTTGAGAAATATTTGAAGCAAAAAGATTCAAAAAAGAAACTTTTCAAAAAATAATGTAACAAATGTTACTTTCTTAAAAGTATAATTAATTTAGTTTAGTCCCTTAATATTAACAATTTAGACAAAGAAAAAAGATGAAAGTAGAACAATTATTTACAGGATGCCTTGCAGAAATGGCTTATTATATCGAGTCGAATGGAGAAGCGGCAATTGTTGACCCTTTAAGAGAAACCGAACCCTATATTAGAATGGCGGTAGCCGATGGTGCAAAAATAAAATACATATTTTTAACTCATTTTCATGCCGATTTTGTTTCGGGACAATACGACTTAGCTCAAAAAACAGGAGCTAAAATTGTGTTTGGACCCAATGCAAAAGCTGAATATGATATATACAATGGAACAGATGGAGAAGAATTCCCGTTAGGTGATGGAAAAATTACTTTAATACACACTCCAGGACACACAATGGAATCTTCATCTTATTTAATTACAGATAAAGACGGAAATACTCCTTGTATTCTAACAGGTGATGCATTATTTATTGGCGATGTAGGTCGTCCAGATTTAGCGGTAAAACAAGGTACATTAACCGAAGCTGATTTAGCTGGTCATTTATACGATTCACTTCGAAATAAAATAATGAAATTACCAGATGACATTATTGTGTATCCAAATCACGGTGCTGGTTCAGCTTGTGGGAAAAACATGAGTTCTGAAACTTTTGACACTTTAGGAAATCAAAAGAAAACCAACTACGCTCTTAGAGCAGATATGACAAAAGAGGAATTTATTGATGAGGTAACAACAGGTTTAAAACCACCACCACAATATTTTCCTAACAATGTTCGTATGAACAAATCTATTAACGTAAGTATAGATGACGTTTTACATAAAGGAACAACTCCTCTTGATGCAGCAACTTTTAAAGAAATGAGCGAGCAAAAAGATGTGTTGGTAATCGATACAAGAGCAAAAGAAGCTTATTACGAAGAAGGTACCGTTCCTGGAGCTTGGTATATTGGTGTTGACGGAAACTTTGCTCCTTGGGTAGGAGCTATCGTTTCAGATATTAACCAAAAAATAATTTTCATTGCCGATGACGAATTACGTGTTAACGAAATTGTTACTCGTTTTTCAAGAGTAGGTTACGATAACACTTTAGGATATCTTAAAGGGGGTCTAGCCGAATGGAAAACACAAGGATATGATGTAGATAAAATTGGTTCGGTTTCCGCAGCTAAATTTGTAGATATGCTTGCTGAAGGGAAAATTGAAAAAGCTTTAGACGTTCGTAAAGAATCTGAATATTTTTCAGAACACGTAATTGGAGTTGAAAACTTTCCATTAGATTTTATACATACTAATTTTGCTGAAATAGACCCAAGTAAAGAATATTTTTTACACTGTGCTTCGGGATATCGTTCTCTAATTGCAGCTTCTATTTTTAAAGCAAATGGAGTAGAAAAAGTAACCGATGTTCGTGGTGGATTTACAGATATTAAAGAAACCAACGCACCTATTACAGACTATGTTTGTCCTACAACTATGTTGTAAAATCCCCACAAACAAACCTATTTTAAAAAGCGGCGGATTTGCCGCTTTTTTACTTTAAACAAATTATCATGTAACCATTGTTACTGTCAAAACTTTAGATGCAACTTAAATTTGCACTATTAAAACCTGATAATAGGATATTTAAAATGAAAGTTGAACAGATTTATACCGGATGCTTAGCACACGCTGCTTATTACATTGAAAGCAACGGTGAGGCTGCAATTTTTGATCCCTTAAGAGAAGTTCACCCATATATTAATCGAGCAAAATTAGACGATGCGAAAATTAAATACATTTTCGAAACTCATTTTCATGCCGATTTTGTAAGTGGGCATATCGATTTAATGAAAAAAACAGGAGCTAAAATTGTTTTTGGTCCTTCTGCAAATCCTGGCTACAATGCAATTATCGCCAAAGACAATCAAGTTTTTAAAATAGGAAATTACACCATAAAAGTTATTCATACACCTGGTCATACAATGGAAAGTACAACTTATTTGTTGATTGACGAAAACGGAAAAGAACACGGAATCATTACTGGTGATACCCTTTTTATCGGTGATGTAGGAAGACCCGATTTAGCACAAGAATTAGTTTCAGATTTAACCGAAGAAATTCTAGCAGGACATTTGTACGACTCTCTTCGAAAAAAAATAATGCCTTTAAGCGACCACTTAATTGTATATCCAAATCAC
>JALWUJ010000029.1 GCA_027080135.1 Flavobacteriaceae bacterium
CAATTCGTAGCATCAATTGAATAAAATCAAATACTTACGTTTTTTCTGGGGCCACACATATAGATCTAGTTAATTTAATAGAGTGATTTCTGTTGTACGTGAAAGTCCAAAAGTTTTGTAAATAATTTTTATTTCTTCTGTGTTCTTTGATGGTATTTTAAATCTTTTTTTTGTGTTTTGGTCTTCTATTATACTGTATTGATCTCTTTTAAGATGTTCTTTTATTTTTTTTAAACTCATTCTTACATTATTTTGCTCGAGAGAATGAACCATATAATAAGATAATGAATAAGCTAAAAAACAAATAGCAATATGAGCTTCTATTCTTGATTTTTTCCAATGATAAATAGGACGCATTTTTAAATCATGTTTATTGACTCGAAAGGCTTCCTCTATACGCCAAAGCCCACGATAACGCTCTAAAATTTCAAATTTATTTTTATCTTTTATATTAGTAATGACTCCATGAAGACCATCCCAGGCTTCATCTTGTTTAATTCTCTCTCGATTAATAACAGCTTTTGCTTTATTTACTTTAATATATTTTTTTGTCCCATAATTGGAAATTAAACTTTTTAAAGGGATTTGATTGTTTTTAACCTTTTTCATTAAACGATCTATTAATTTTTGCCTGTCTGATCTATCCTTCTTAGCTCGTTTTTGAGAATATCCAACAATTAATCTTCTTTGATTATACTCGAATTCATTTAACCATTGAAGTTCGTCAAATACTACACCGGGAGTATAATTTGTAGACAACAGCTCTTTCTTTTTTTCTTTAGGCAAGGCCTTAAGTTTAGCTGCAACTACATAGTTAATTCCCTCCTTATCCATTAAATCTAAATTTTTATTTGAAAACATAGCTCTATCAGCTACTAATACAACGTTTCTTACATTAAAATCCTTCTTTAATTCTTGAATAACTTTTATAAGAGTTGCTCCTTCATTCGTATTTCCTGGAAATAATTCATAAGTAATGGGATGCCCTTGAGAATTAGTCACTAAACCTAATACAACTTGAGTCTCTTTAAACTTACAGTCTTTACTAAAACCGTAATTCCTTAGTTCATCTGGTTTAAAACTCTCAAAATAAAGAGTGGTTACATCGAAAAATAAAACATCCACCTCATTATTAAAAAGATTCAATGTGTTTTCAGCTACTGTTTTCTTAACTTTATCAATATTTTTAGAAAGCCTATCCATCATTCGGTAAATTTTTTCTAATGGAAGTTCTTGATTATAATCTAAAGCTAAATTTTCAGTGGTCTTTTTCTTACTTACTGGATCTGCAATACGAGCTAATACACAGACTTTTAAAAGTTCGTTCCACTGCTGGTCCTTATAGGTCCCATTTATAATTTTATTAAATTGTAGCTTATCAAAAATATTACTACAAACCCCTTCAAACCCATGGATGACTCTAGCCTTTTCAATGAGGGATGTTAAAGAAAACATTTCCTCTGCAGCACTCTTTTTTTTCTTCCTTGGTGCTTGTTTTTTGGGACTCTCTTTTCCATAAACAATTTCAGCAAAACCTGGTAAAGCTGGCTTTCTCTTATTTTGTAGTTTAATAATTAAGTCTTGAGCTACTTGTTTAATGTCTTCAAGATCTGATTCAACACAAACCCCTAAAGACTGAACAGTTTTTTGTTTAACAGTCTTTCCCTCTCGTATGGACTCCATAATTCTTACAGAAAACTTTCCGTTATTTTTTTTTACTACTTTAATAAACATGAAATGAGTATAAGAAAAAAATCTTTCAAAGAAAACCCAGCTGGTGCCACACAAATCCCTATTTTAGGTAAAAATAAAGCTTCAACTCAAAATTAAAAACACTACACACCTATTTTTAAGTAAAATTTTTTTTTGACTCAAAGAATTATGTCGAAGTCAGGATAAAGTAGCACTTGAACGGATGGAAAATACTTGCTC
>JALWUJ010000030.1 GCA_027080135.1 Flavobacteriaceae bacterium
TAGATGAATGTCATGCTGCAGGTTTTATAGGAAAAACAGGTAGAGGTACTTTAGAAGAAAAAGGAGTTATGGGGAGAGTAGACATTGTTACCGGAACTCTAGGAAAAGCATTAGGAGGTGCCATGGGGGGATATACCACAGGAAAAAAAGAAATTATTGAAATATTAAGACAACGTTCTAGACCTTATTTATTTTCAAACTCACTTGCCCCAGCAATTGTAGGTGCATCTAATAAGGTTTTTGAAATGTTATTAAGCGATACTTCTTTAAGAGATCAATTAGAAGAAAACACCAATTATTTCAAAAAAGGAATGAAAACTGCTGGTTTTGATATTGTTGAGGGTGATTCTGCAATTGTACCAGTAATGTTATACGATGCCAAGCTTTCACAAACCATGGCTAACAAATTATTAGAAGAAGGAATTTATGTAATAGGCTTCTTTTTTCCTGTAGTTCCAAAGGATAAAGCTAGGATTAGAGTACAATTATCTGCAGCTCATAAAAAAGAACATTTAGACAAAGCAATTGCTGCATTTGTTAAAATTGGAAAAGAATTAAAGGTCATTTAAAATAAAAAAACTTGAATTTAGTTACTAAAAGTAAGGAATTCAGAAAAAATTTAATAGATTTGTTTTTGTTAATAAATTTTAACAACTTACTTTTGCCGTAAATAACACTTAAAAATTAAACAATCGAATATGAAAAATCTAAACATTTTTTTAGTAGCCATACTTTTTATAGTAGGAGTAGGCGTATCTAATGCACAAGATCGTAACAATCCTTGGTCAGCTGAACTTGGTGTGAACGCCGTAGATTTTTACCCTATTGGGGTTAATGACAATGGGAGATTCCCAGCAAGTATTAATGAAAACGGAAGAACTACCCACTTAAAAGGAGATTTCTTTGAGCAGTATTTTAATGTTAATGATCATTGGAATATGATTCCATCTGTATCTGAACTTAAAATTGGAAGATATGTAGGTAGCGGATTTACATTTGCTATTGCTGGATCATTAAACAATATTAAAACTGTTGGAAAATATAAGGTAAGAGATTTATCATATATTGCTGCTGATGCTGAAATTAAATATAGCTTCAGAGAATTATTAAACGATAGCTGGTTTGCACCTTACTTAGGTATTGGTGGTGGTTATACTTGGTTAGATGATATCGGGTATGGTACTGCAAACGGGTTAGTAGGTGTTGATTTTTGGGTTGCTGAAAACTTAGCTTTATCTTTCCAATCTACTTACAAGCACTCTTTTGAAGATAATTATGGTGCAACTCACTTCCAACATACTGGTGGAATTAAATTCAAATTTGGTGGAAAAGATACTGACGGAGATGGAATCTACGATTACGAAGATGAATGTCCTGAAACCCCAGGTTTACCAGAATTTAACGGTTGTCCTGATACTGATGGTGACGGAATCGAAGATAGAAACGACGAATGTCCTAACACTCCAGGTTTACCAGAATTTAACGGATGTCCTGATACTGACGGTGACGGAATCCCAGATCACTTAGATGCTTGTCCAACTATTCCTGGTCCTAAAGAATTTAACGGATGTCCTGATACTGACGGTGACGGTATTGCTGACCCAGATGATGAGTGTCCAACAGTTCCTGGTCCTAAAGCAAACAAAGGATGTCCTTGGCCAGATAGAGATGGTGACGGTGTTCCAGATAAAGATGATTTATGTCCAGATATGCCTGGTACAGTTGCGAACAACGGTTGTCCAGAAGTGACAGAAGCTGTAAGAAAAGCATTAAACTCTTACGCTAAAACAATTTTATTTGATACTGGTAAAGCTACTATTAAAGCACAATCTGCAGCTGTATTAAACGATATTGTAGGTATTATGAAAGAATACCCTAACGCTGAGTTCTTAATTGAAGGTCACACAGATAGTGTAGGTTCTGCTACAAGTAACCAAAAACTTTCTCAAAGCAGAGCTAGTTCTGTTATGAATTACTTAATTGAGCATGGAATTGCATCAAGTAGATTAACTCATAAAGGTTTTGGTGAAGAAAGACCAATCGACACTAACAAAACAAGAGCTGGTAGAGCTAATAACCGTAGAGTTGAAATTAGCCAAACAAACAAAAAATAATATTTAATTATATATTTTAATAAAAACGTCCCGTTAATAGCGGGACGTTTTTTATTTTTATACAATGCTAACATTTCTAGAAGAAACACTTTCTAAAATTAATGATAATTCTGAGGATCTTTCTTCTATTACTTTTATTTTACCAAGTAAACGTGCCTGTGGGTTTTTATTAAACATTTTAAAAAATAAATGCTCAACCACTAACTTTGCACCAAAAATGATAAGTATTGAAGAGTTTATTCAAGAACTCTCAGACCTTCAAATTATTGATTCAACAGAGTTATTGTTTAAAAGCTATAAAGTTTATTTAAAAACTGCTCCAGATCAAGAAAAAGATAGTTTTGAAGTATATTCCACATGGGCTATCACTTTATTAAACGACTTTAACGAAATAGATAGGTATCTAATTTCACCAAAACCATTTTTTAACTATCTAAGTAATATTCAAGACTTAAATCACTGGTATGTGAAGGATGAAAAAACAGATTTAATCCAAAATTATTTAAAGTTTTGGGATAGTTTGTTTGACTTTTATTTAACCCTAAAAGAATCCCTTTTAAAAGAAAATTTAGGATACCAAGGTTTAGTTTACAGAAAAGCTGTTGAAAACATTGAACATTATAAAAAAACTAAAGGAAATAACCCCCATATATTTTTAGGGTTTAATGCTTTAAACAATGCCGAACAAACTATACTTCAAGAATTATTAGAAACAGAAAACAACCAAGTGTTTTGGGATGTAGACAACCATTTTTATAATACTAAAAATCATAGTGCTTCTTATTTTTTACATAAATATGTTTCTAAATGGTCTTATTTTGAAAAGAACAAACCTGAGTTTATTGCAAATAATTATAGTAATCATAAAAATATTAATATAGTTGAAGCACAAAAAAACATAGGACAAGCAAAGTATATTGCTAATGAAATTTCAAGTTATTCTAAAGAAAAGTTAGAAAATACCGCTATTGTTTTAGCAGACGAAAGTTTATTACATCCTTTGCTTCAATCCCTTCCTAAAAATATACAGAATGTAAATATCACCATGGGAGTGGCTTTAAAAACATTTCCTACAACCGTTTTTTTCGATTTACTATTAAACTTACATCATCAATCGGGAGATTCTTTTTATTTTAAGTATTTATTGGCTATTCTTAATCAGCCCATTGCCTCAAAATTATTGATGAGTACTAAGCAAATTATAAGTAAAATTTCTGAAGATAACCGAACTTACATTAATTATGATTATTTAGCTAAAATCGCTTTAAAAGAAGATTTAACTATCCTACAATATTTATTTGGAAATTGGGATAACGAAAGTTCCATTGCGATTAAAAATATAAAAGAATTAATTCTAAATCTTAAAAATAAAAAGAATTCAACTAACATAGATCGTGTTATTATATATGAACTTCACAAAGTATTCAACAAACTTGAAAACCTCAACAATCAGTTTGAATATTTAAAAACGGTAAACACCGTAAAAAGCCTTTATTCTGAAATTATCGCAACAGCAACAATCGATTTTAAAGGAGATGCGTATAACGGATTGCAAATTATGGGAGTTTTAGAAACTCGTGTTTTGGATTTTGAAAATGTAATAATTGCCTCTGTAAACGAGGGTGTGTTTCCTTCTGGAAAATCGAATAATTCCTTTATTACCTACGACCTAAAAAAAGAATATAAACTACCTACTTATACAGAAAAAGATGCTATTTACACCTACCATTTTTATAGGTTATTACACCGAGCTAAAAATGTAACATTATTATATAATACCATTTCGGATGGAATAAATGCAGGTGAAAAAAGCAGGTTTATTTCACAAATAGAATTTGAAAAACTCGAAAATCATTCCATAGAAAAATATATTATTTGTACTAATATTCCTGTGATTAATTCAAATTTAAAAAGCATTAAGAAAACAGAGGATGTTATAAATAAACTGAAAATAATTGCTGAAAAAGGATTTTCTCCATCCGCTTTAACCTCTTATATAAAAAATCCTATTGATTTTTATTATAAAAGAATTTTAGGTTTAAATGAACTCAAAGATGTAGAAGAAACTGTAGCTGCTAATACCTTAGGAACCATTGTTCACGATACTTTAGAAACTTTTTACAAACCAATAGAAAAATCCTTTTTAACAATTGAAGCTTTACAAAAAATGAAACTTTCTGTGGAGGATGAAGTAAATAAACAGTTTACAAAATCGTTTAAAGGTGGCGATTTTTCTAAAGGAAAAAACCTCATCATTTTTGAAGTTGCCAAACGTTTTGTTGAAAATTTTCTTAATTCTGAAATAAAAAGTATCAAAGAAGGAAACAAAATAAAAATCCTTCAAATTGAAAGTAATTTAAGTGTTCAACTTTCTATTCCAGAGTTGGGCTTTCCTGTAAAAATTCACGGGAAAGTAGATCGAGTAGATGAGTATAACGGAATGCTGAGAATTATCGATTACAAATCGGGAAAAGTAGAGCAAAGCCATTTAAACATAGTAGATTGGAATGATGTTACAGAGGATTACAAATACAGTAAAATTGTTCAAGTGTTGGCTTATGCTTATATGATTAAAAATAATTCAGACTTTAAAATGGCTGAAGCTGGTATCATTTCATTTAAAAGTTTAAAAGAAGGATTTTTAAAATTTACTAAAAAACCTTATCCTAAAAGCCAATCTGGTAATTCATTAATTACAGAAGAGGTTTTCGATGAATATTTACTTCAACTTAAAAAATTAATCATAGAAATTTGCAACCCAAAAATACCATTCACCGAAAAAGAAGTATAAAATGATTTTAGAAAAAAACTTTGTCCTAGAAAGAATAAATAAAAAACCTATTACTTACGATGTAAGTTATTTGCCTAATAATCAACCAAAACCCATTGTTATTTTTTGTCATGGATATAAAGGATATAAAGATTGGGGTTGTTGGAATTTAGTAGCTCAAGAATTTGCAAAACAAGGATTTTTCTTCCTGAAATTTAATTTTTCGCATAATGGCGGAACTGTTGATAGCCTAATTGATTTTCCAGATTTAGAAGCATTTTCAGAAAATAATCTAAGTAAAGAGTTGGACGATTTAGAAGATATAATTAATTTGGTTTCAGACTCTAAACAATTTAAAAACGAAGCAAATACAGAAAGCATTTCATTAATTGCTCATAGTCGTGGTGGAGGAATTATATTAATAAAAGCTTCCGAAAATTCTAAAGTAAAAAACGTGATAACTTGGGCTGGAGTAAGTGATTATAAGTCGCGTTTTCGTATGGGTACAGAACATTTTGAAAATTGGAAAAAAACTGGAATTACTTATGTAGAAAACACACGAACCAAGCAACTAATGCCGCATAAATTTCAGTTTTATAAAGATTTTGAAGCTAATGAAGAACGTTTAACTATAAAGCGTGCTGTAAAAAACTTGAATGCTTCTATGCTAATAATACAAGGTTCTTCAGATTCAACCGTTGTTGAGGCAGAAGGTAGAGCTCTTCACAAATGGAATCCAAAAAGTAAGTTAGAAATAATTGAAAATGGGGATCATTCCTTTGGAACAAAACACCCTTGGAAGAAACCGTTTCTTCCTTCAGATTTAAAAATAGTAGTAGAAAAATCTATTTCCTTTCTTAAAGGAACTAATAAATAATGCGATTAACTTTGAGAACGACCTTTTAATCTTACTTCAATCTTCTTTTTAATCACAGTTAGGCGTTTCATTAAATCCATTAATTCTGGATCTTGATTTTCTTTATAGATTTCGTTAATGCCTAAAATTAAAGCTTTTACTTCTCTTGAAGCAATAATTCGGTCGCTTGTTGTCTGGAAAGAAAGTTTTCTTGTTTCAAACTCTAAAGCTTTATCTATAATTTCCATAGGTAATTTAATTTGGTCTTAATATCGCGTAAATATATTTATATAAATGAATTTTTCACTATTTATTTATAATAATTTTTAATAAGTGGGTTGAAACTGGTTATTGTTTAAAAAAAGATCCCTGATTTCGCGGTGATTGTGGAGAATATCGTCCCGATAACAAAGTGTCGGTACGGAAGGAACAATGACCATAAACCTATTTATTATAAATAAAAAAGACCCCTGCCTTCGCAGGGGTTTGGTGGAGAATATCGGAGTCGAACCGATGACCTCTTGACTGCCAGTCAAACGCTCTAGCCAGCTGAGCTAATCCCCTAATTTACTATAAAGACAG
Organism: Flavobacteriaceae bacterium; assembly: GCA_027080135.1. Taxonomy (GTDB): domain Bacteria; phylum Bacteroidota; class Bacteroidia; order Flavobacteriales; family Flavobacteriaceae; genus Marifrigoribacter. The sequence goes on from JALWUJ010000030.1 coordinate 6,323, forward strand.
GATTTTTTAATTACAATCTTCCACTTAAAACTAATAAAGGGATACTAGTGTGAAAATCGCGTTTCATAACACTGTTCTTTTCCCATAGTTTTTTAAAGAAACCTCTTTTTCTTCTAATAACACATAGCATATCTGGATTGTGTGATTGAAAATGTTCCAAAACTCCCTGAAATGTAGTGGCGTTTTTAGTAAGAGTTAATGAGTTTTTCATTTCCAACAACTCTGAGTCTATTTCTTTACCCTCTTCAGTAGTTTCTGGAGTAATAACCTGTAATAAATTAATTTTAGATTTAAAAATCCTCACCATTTCTTTTAAGGGTGAAAGCACATTTTCTTTTTCAAAATGTCCGTTTTTAAAGGCTACTAAAATAGAATCAAACTTTCTAAATAAATAGTTTTGAGGTACAATTAGCATCGGAATTTCTGTTTGTTTCAACAATTTTCCTGTAATGTTTCCTAAATATGTTTTATCATTTATTTCTACACTTTGAGGAGAAACGATAATCAAATCAATATCAAACTGTTTTGAAATTCGTTTAATACCGTCAAAAGGATTTCCTTTTATGGGTTTGGCAATTACCTCAACACCTACCGTATTCACCTCTTTGATGATTTCTTCCAATTGATTTTTATTTTCATCAATCATCATTTGGTTTACCTTGGTAATACTTCCTACCTTAGAAAATTCCTTATAAATATTAATTAAATACACTTTACCACCACTTATTGATGCAAAATTAACAGCGTACTTTAAGTTGTTTATACCATTTTCTGTAGATCCGACGGGTACTAGTATATTTTTCATTAATTTCGAATTTAATAATTTCGAGCAAAAATACAGCTATTTTATGATACGATTAGCAAAAAAAGAAGAAATACTTGAAATATTAGCAATTACTCAAGCTTGTGCTAAGGATATGATATTGAGAAATATAAATCAATGGAATAACGATTATCCTTCAAAATCTGCTTTTGAAATAGATCTGCTTCGGAAGGAATTGTATGTGCTAACTTTCGAAGAAAAAATAATTGGCTGCATCGTTTTAACTCCAAAAATAGACCCAGAATATCTTCCTGTTGAATGGTTAACTCCTTCAGAAAATAATTTGTATGTTCATCGATTGGCAATTCATCCCAACTTTCAAGGTATGGGATTTGCACAGAAACTAATGACTTTTGCTGAAGATTTTGCCATCGAAAATTATTATAGTTCTATAAGATTAGATACCTTTAGTAAGAACCCTAGAAACCAAAAGTTTTACGAACTTCGCGGCTATAAAAGATTGGGTGAAATTTACTTTCCAAAACAAAGTGAATTCCCATTTTATTGCTACGAATGGTTATGCAAAAAATAGATATTTCCTTTAAACGAATTCAACAATTAGCCTTACCGGCCATTATTGCTGGTATTGCCGAGCCTGTCTTGTCTTCTACAGATGCGGCTATTGTTGGAAATATCACAGAATACGGAACAGAATCTTTAGCTGCCGTTGGTATTGTAGGCTCATTTAT
>JALWUJ010000031.1:0-5805 GCA_027080135.1 Flavobacteriaceae bacterium
ATTTGAGACTCTTTCATGTTTTGTCTTACATATTTTGGAATCCCTTCATAAAAAAAATGATTACTCCCTAAATAAGTATCTAACTTAATAATTAGCATATTATCAGCTAAAATAATTTTGTCTCGATAATCTACATCCGAAGTGGATGCAACTACAAGTGGCACACTAAAATTAGGAAAATAATAAGAAATGTGCTGAAATAAATTTTTAAGATTTTCTTTTAATTTTTCTTCAGAAGGATATTTTTTTACTACTTCTTTAAATAATTGTTGCTGAAGAGTATCTCTCATTTTTAAAATCCAAATACTATCGTGGTATTGTTTTGGAAAAAAATCTGGATATTTAGTTTTTAATTTGGGTAGGTCTTTTTCTTTTGCAGTTCCAAAAGCTTTATCGAAACGTAATATTTCAATATCCATCGGAATTTTTTCAATTTCTTTTTCGGTTTTATCTTTTGAATTACATCCAACAAACAAAACAATAGAAATAAATAACAGAAAATTCTTCATAAAAAAAATCAATTTGAAACTGTTTAACGTAAAATCTTTTTTAAAATTTTATTTTACATTAATTTGCACAGCAAAGGTATTATTTAAAAATAACAATATGCACACAAAAAAAGTAGTAGATTTTATTGTTTCATGGTTAACAGATTATGCAAAAAATGCAAATATGGAAGGTTTTGTTGTTGGAATTAGTGGCGGTGTAGATTCTGCTGTTACTTCTACATTGTGTGCTAAAACAGGATTTCCTACTCTTTGTGTTGAGATGCCCATACATCAAGCCAAAAGTCAAGTAAATAGAGGAAAAGAGCACATTAACCAATTAAAAGAAAGGTTTTCAAATGTAAGTACAGAAGTATTTAATTTAACTTCGGTTTTTGAGGAATTTAAAAAACAAGATTTAAACACAAAAGATAATCCTCTTTTAGATTTATCCCTTGCAAACACCAGAGCAAGGTTACGAATGACTACCTTATATTATTATGCAGGTTTAAAACGATATTTGGTTGCGGGCACTGGAAATAAAGTTGAGGATTTTGGTGTAGGGTTTTTCACTAAATATGGTGATGGTGGAGTAGATTTAAGTCCAATAGCAGATTTATTAAAAAGTGAAGTTTATGCTATTGCAAAAGAGTTAAACGTACCAGAATCCATACAAAAAGCGGCTCCTACTGACGGATTATTTGGTGATAACAGAACAGACGAAGACCAAATAGGTGCCACTTATAATGAATTGGAATGGGCGATGAAAATGCAAGAATTAGGCTACATATCAGAAAATTTTAAAGATAGAAAAAAAGTTGTTTTTGACTTGTATTCAAGGCTTAATAGGATAAACCAGCATAAAATGACAAAAATTCCTGTATGTAAAATCCCACCAAAAATGAAAGAAAATTAGTTATTCAACGAGTATTTGTGAAGTTGAGCGAATTTTCCCTCATGGCTATTTTCAAACCTATTTATTTTCATAAATTTGGTATGTAATTAAATAATTACCTATCCTCAAAAGTCACCCAAAGTACCTTATTTGTACAAAAAATTAATTATTAATTGACTGAAAATGAAGAAAATTGTTATTGCGGATCATCACCCGATTACTAGAAAAGGAATTACATGCTTACTAAAAAAAGATGAAAATTTTAGCATTGTAGGAAAAGCCAATAACGGTGCTGAACTCTACAAAACTTTAGAGGAAAAAAATCCAGATATTTTAATTATGGAAATAGATATGCCTCAAATAAATGGCATTAATGCATTACGAAATATTAAATTACAATATCCTGAATTGCGAGTATTAATATTCTCTACTCATCCTGAAGAAATTTACGCCTTAAGATCTATAAAATCTGGTGCAGCTGGTTATGTTCCTAAAACTGCTTCTTCTAAAATATTTTTAAAAGCACTTAAACAAATTAGAAAAGGTGGTATTTTCTTAAACGAAGAGTTAACCTCAACTTTTACAAGTCGTAATGTTGGTGAAACTAGTGCCATAAGCCGTTATAAAAAATTATCTTCAAGAGAAATCGAGGTTCTTAATTTATTATCTAGAGGTAAACGTAACAAGGATATTGCAGCAGCCCTAGATATTAATGAAAAAACAGTAAGCACCTATAAAACAAGATTATTAAAAAAGTTAAAAGTAGATAATTTAGCAGATTTAATACACCAATCTAGAATGTTTCAGTTTAGTTAAACAACTCTGTTTAACTTATCGGTAATTAGTTTTCTTAAAGATTGATAATCAAAGGTAGTTTTCAAAACAGTTTCATCTTTATAAGATCCGTTTTCGGTGGGACTTTTTGCTAATTCTCTTATTTTATTTTCAATTAAATACCTTCTTAAATTCATAATAGTTTCAGTTACATATTGTGAGATACTAACTTCTTTTCCCTTTACATATATTTCTTTCTCATTCCATTTATGAAGTAAATATTTTTCTTCATTCATTAAAATATCGGTAATTAATTGAGAATTTTCGGGTTCTATTTCTGTTAAAAAAGATTCGATTTTGAACTCTTCTTCTACAGTAAACTTTTCGATAATCTTGGTATATAAATTCTGAAAATCTGGATTGGCAAATTCAATTTCATCCAATTGTAAATCCAAAAAGACTTTATTATACACTTTATACGACACATTTTCATTTACATAAATTAACTCTCCTTCTTCATTTCTTTGCACAATAATATCTTCAAAATCTGCTTCTTTATTTCCATAAATTAATAGTATTTCTATAATTTTTTTCTCTAACTCGTATAGTTCATCTATTTTTTCTACAGTTTGTTTCTCGGAAGTAACAACTTGAAATGGTTGAATATTTTGGTGTTGTTTAGGAGATTGTTTTTTTTCTTTTTGAAGGATCTGAGCCAAAGTATTGAAAAGAACTTGTTCCGAAATATTCATAATTCTTGAACACTCTTTTATATAAACCTCTTGCTTAATTACATCGGGTATTTTCGAAATACTTTCTATTATATTTCTAATAGTATCGGCTTTTTTTATGGGATCGTTTTTTGCTTCTAAAGCTAATAAAGATGCTTTAAAGCTTATAAAATCCTGTGCATTTTCGGTAAGATAAAGTGTTAACTCTTCAAGATTATTCTTTTTAGCAAAACTATCGGGATCTTCACCTTCGGGAAAAGTGCAAATTTTTACATTCATCCCTTGTTCTAAGATTAAATCTATTCCTTTTAAAGAAGCTCTTAAACCAGCTGCATCGCCATCAAAAAGTACCGTAATGTTTTTTGTAAGTCTGTTGATTAGACGTATCTGATCTGGAGTTAAAGCCGTTCCAGAAGAAGAAACTACATTTTTTATTCCCGTTTGATGAAATTGAATTACATCTGTATAACCTTCAACTAAATAACAAGAATTTTGTTTTGAAATTGCTTGTTTTGCTTGATAAATACCATAAAGCACTTTACTTTTATGATATACTTCACTTTCAGGAGAATTAAGATACTTTGCTGCTTTTTCATGAATGTTTAAAATCCTACCACCAAATCCTAAAGTACGTCCACTCATACTTAAAATAGGAAACATTACTCTGCCTTTAAAACGATCAAATTGTTTTTCTCCTTTTACAATACTAAGCCCTGTTTTTTCTAAATATTCTAATTTATACCCATCTTTAATGGCCTTACTTGTAAATGCGTCCCATTGATTGGGCGAATAACCTAAAGCAAATTTTTCGATAGTCTCATCAGTAAATCCTCTTTCTTTAAAATAGGTAAGCCCGATGGCTTTCCCTTCTTCTAATTTTAGTAAGGAATTGTGAAAGTATTTTTTTGCGTATTCATTTATTAAATAAAGGCTTTCTCTTTCGTTAATTTGTTGTTTTTGTTCATCGGTTTGTACAGTTTCTTCTACCTCGATATTGTACTTTTTTGCTAAATACTTAATGGCTTCTGGGTAGGTAAAATGTTCGTGTTCCATTAAAAAAGAAACAGCGGTACCGCCTTTTCCGCTAGAGAAATCTTTCCAAATTTGTTTGGAAGGTGAAACCATAAAACTCGGAGTACGTTCGTCTGAAAAGGGACTTAACCCTTTAAAATTACTTCCCGATTTTTTTAACTGCACAAACTCTCCTATTACCTCTTCGATAACAGCCGCATCAAAAACATCTTCTATGGTTTTTCTTGAAATCATTTTTCTGTATTCAAAGATGTAAAATTCTGATTAAAATAAGGAAGTTTTTGTTAGACTTATTTATTAACAAAAAAAATCCGACTTTAAATCTAGTCGAAAGCTTTTTTAAAAATGAAACAAACAATTTAAGGATTTTCTTTATCTTTTTTGCAATAAATTACGCCTTATATTTATGCTTTATGCCTACAAGGTTATAAATGTTTAAAAACCCAAAAAAACTTTAAAACACAACATCTACAAGGTTTTGGATACCTTGCAGGAAAGAGAAGATTACAAATCAAATCGTAATCCTAGTGATATATTGTGCTGATCTACAGGGTTATTTTTAAATATTGGATTTAGTTCGTATTTCATATAAACAGCAGTCCAACCCCAACCAATATATCCGCTTAGTCCATAAACCACCGAGTTGGTGTTGTAACTAGCTTTTATTTTTTCTTTTTTGTTTGAACCATCTAAAGAATATTTTAATTTTTGGCGAGAACTTAATTTAAAACCAACAAAACCACCAATTCCTGCTTTAAACTGTCCTAAGGTAGAATATCTAAAATAATTAGTAAAATCTTTCTTTTTTGAAGGTCCAAACTCAAAATGTAAAGGAAAAATAAGTTTATCTACTCGTAATTTAGCTTTGTCTAACCTTTGTTGATGAACTTGCAGTATAGTTTCTTCACCAGTATCTACATAATATTGATTATCGTCGGGTTTTAAACCATCCCAAGAAAAAGAAAATCCATACTTAACACGAAGCCAATTGCTCTCTTTAAAAACTCTGGTTTTCCAAGCCCAACCCAATTCAAAAAAACGACTTCCGCCTATTTTTATTTCGGTATCGTTAAAGGATTCTCCTTCGGTAATTAGATTGTTAAAACCAACGGCAACTACTAATCTACTTGTGGTTCTAAGGTCAAATTTTTTAATATCATTATGAGAAAAAGAAAAAACTTCGCCATCGTTAAAAACTTCTACCTTAAATGCTTTTCCGTCATGATAAACCTCTACATTATTACTATTTCGCTTTTTTAATTCAATTTTATTATTGATAATTGCAACTTTATTTTCAATGTTTAAGGCGTGTTTTTCGGCTGCTTTGTTTTTAAGTTTGTTGGCTTCCTCTTGGGTTATTTCGTTGTTTTCTAAACGAAGGTTAATTGCTTCAACTTCATTTTTTAAAGCCTCCTTCTCTTCTTTAATTATCATTTCTTTTGAAGCTTCTAATTTTTCTATGCTTACTGAAACTTCTTGAGCATTTGCGTAATAAAATGGAACGCACCACATAGCCAATAAAACAGTCAGGGTAATAATTTTCATAATTGTTGTTTTTTGATTGATGAATAATTTATGATTAATTAATTTTTGATTTTGATTAATATTCACGGTTTGCAACAGCGGTTTTAACTTTCTCGAAACTGTCTCCCAAAGCTTCAAAAACCTTATCTCTAAAACTGGTTTCAATTTCGTATTCCACCATGTTTAGTAACATCGCGGGGTCTACTTTATGATTGTTTTTCGCTAATAATTTTTGAGCTTGAATTTCGGATTGTGCTTTTAAAAGTAAGGCATTAATTTCTTCTTCGGTAACTAATTTGTTGGCTTTTTTAATCTCTTGAACTTGGGCTACTACTTCTTCTACTTTTAAATTGATGAACTGATC
>JALWUJ010000031.1:5815-27089 GCA_027080135.1 Flavobacteriaceae bacterium
TTTCTTTTCCGATTCTTTTGAAGTATTTTTCTGAATAGGCACTTCTTCTAAAACAAAAGCGTTTTCTTTTTTATCTGAAATATTCTCTCTTAATTTCTCTTTTTTAGTTTCATTAAAATTGGATTTTCCTTTTACAATTTTTGGAGTAGATACTCCCGAAACGGTATAGTTGTTATATACTAATGAAGTAATAATTAATATACCTATTATACTTGCAGAAATGGCATACCAAGGATAATTTTTCTTTTTATATGTACTTTTATTTTGCTCTAACTCAAGTTTCTTCCAAGCATTTTTTGATGGCTGAATCTCTCGTTCTTGCATTTTTTCTCTAATATGGTCTTCAAATTTAATGGGTGCCATAACTAATTATATTTTCTTTATTTATAAGGTTTTGTAGCATTTTTCTTGCTTTGAATAATTGTGATTTTGAGGTGCTTTCAGAAATTTCTAACATTTCGGAAATTTCACTGTGTTTATACCCTTCAATTACATATAAAACAAAAACTGTTTTGTAACCGTTGGGAAGTTGATCGATGGTTTTCTGAATTTCATTTACTTCAATTTCAGTTTCAATATAAGCAACCAAATCCAAGGAGTTTTCAAGATATTCCTCTTCTTTAAATTGTAACTTTTTTTCTTTCCGAAGTCGAGAAATAGATTCGTTGACCATAATTCTTCTTATCCAACCTTCAAAACTTCCTTCAGATTTAAACGAATCTAAATGTGTAAAAACTTTTAAAAATCCTGTTAGCATCACTTCTTCGGCAATGGCGTTGCTTTTTACATACTGTCTGCAAACGCTTAACATTTTAGGAGCAAAAAACTCAAACATCTGGTGTTGTGCTTTCTGATTACCTTTGCTAGCTTTTGCAATTAACGATTTGTAGTTTTTATGTAAGGAAACAACTTTCAACGAATGTGTTTTTAACGCTTCTAATTATATAGACGCAAGATAATGCAAAAAGGTTGCCTGTGTTCAATTGGCAGTTTTCAGTACGCAGTTGGCAGTAAACAGAGAACTTGTTTTCGATAATTAGCTTTCGGTTAATAAATTGAAATTTTATTGATATTTTATTAATACAACAGATTGCTTCGCTGAAAAAAGCTCGTAATAACTAGTTGTTTAACAATAAATTAAGGGAGAATTGAAAAACGAATAACTATGTACTGAAAACTGATTTACTGCCAGCTGAATACTGAAGACTGCATACTGCATACTAAGAACTGAATCACTTCTTCCTTTCGATTACATAATTTACCATTAACTCGAGCGAATCTTTATAAGGTGATGTAGGATATTTTTGAAGAATTTGCAACGCTTCTTGTTGATACTCTTTCATTTTTGAAACTGCAAATCCCAATCCACCTTTTTCTTTTACAAAAGCGATTAATTCTTTCACTCTATCTTTGTTGGTATTGTGGTTTTTTATTGAATTAATGGCCCAACTTTTTTCTTTATCTGAAGAATGATTGAGTGCATAAATAAGTGGAAGTGTCATTTTCTGTTCCTTAATATCGATGCCTGTTGGTTTTCCTATTTTTTCGGAACCATAATCGAAAAGGTCGTCTTTTATTTGAAATGCCATTCCTATTAATTCGCCAAACTTTCGCATTAGCTCTACTTCTTCTTTTGAAGCATTTACAGATTGAGCCCCCATTGCACAACAAGCAGCAATAAGAGTTGCTGTTTTTTGACGGATGATTTCGTAATACACCTCTTCAGTAATATCGAGTTTTCTGGCTTTTTCTATCTGAAGTAATTCTCCTTCACTCATTTCTCTAACGGCAACCGAAATTATTTTCAGCAAGTCGAAATCTTCATTATCTATAGAGAGTAACAAACCTTTTGAAAGTAAATAATCCCCAACTAAAACGGCAATTTTATTTTTCCAAAGAGCGTTGATAGAGAAGAAACCTCTGCGTTTATTACTCTCGTCCACAACGTCGTCATGCACTAAAGTTGCTGTATGAATCAATTCAATCACTGAGGCTCCTCGATATGTACGATCGTTAACGTCTCCATTATTAATCATTTTAGCGATTAGAAAAACAAACATCGGGCGCATTTGTTTTCCTTTTCTGTTAACTACATAATGGGTAATTCTGTTTAACAACGAAACTTTTGAGGACATAGAAAGCAGGAACTTTTTTTCAAAAAGCTCCATCTCATATTCTATGGGTAATTTTATTTGGGAAACGGTTTTCATTACTGCCTCAAAAATAAGTTAAATAAATAGGATTTTTCTTTAAAACAAACAATTATAGCTTATATTTGGTAAATATTAATTTTAAAAAAAACATATTATGAAAAAAATTACACTTTTGGCAGCTGTATTTGCTGCATTTACAATGAATGCTCAAATCTTCTTTGATGATTTTAATGGAGAGACACTTGATGCAATTACTTTTGACAAATGGGATTCTATTGACAATGATGGCGACGGAAACTTCTTCGAAGTTTTTGATTCTGCTAATGTTGGTGATGGTGTTAGTTCATTATTTACTGGATTTGGGGCAGATTCTGACTCTTGGGAGGGAAGTCCTTTAACTCCAGATAATTTTTTAGTTACTAAAGACCCTATTGATTTAACAAATAGTTCTAGTACTGAAATTAGCTTTATTGTAGGTACCTACCAAACAAACGGTAATTTTATTGACGACAAATATTCTGTTTATATGACTGCATCTAATCAAATTAGTGACATATTAGCGGCTACTCCTATAGACACAAGATTAGTTTCAGATGACGTTACAGCATCTGCCGGGGATGGGTCTGATTCTGCTGCAATGGTAACAATTGATGCTTCTGCCTATGATGGTCAAGTTGTTTATTTATCTTTCAGACATTTTGATTCTGTTGATATTAATTCTGTATTGCTTGATGATATTACAGTTGATGGAATATTAGGTGTTACTGATGAAACTTTTAACAATTTTAATTATTTTGTTGATGCTAGTAATAATTTAAATTTGAGTGCTAATAGTTCATTTGAAAATGTTCAGATATTTAATATTCTTGGACAACAAGTTGTTTCACAAAGACTTTCTAATACAAATGAAGTAGTAGAACTGTCTTCATTTAATACTGGAATTTACATCGTTAAAGTTAGTATTGAAGGAAAAAGTAAGTCTTTCAAAATTATCAAAAAATAAGAAATTATTTTTTACATAAATTTCTAAAAGGTGGTTTTCTATAAAGCCACCTTTTTTATTGCTTATTAGCCAACTGCCCACAAGCGGCGTCTATATCTTTTCCTCTACTTCTTCTTACCGTTACAGGGATTCTATTCCTTTCTAAAATCTCTATATAAGTATCGGTAACGCTACTGGAAGCTTGTTTAAATTCAGGGTCGTCTATGGAATTATATTCAATTAAATTCACCTTACAAGGCACGTATTTACAAAACGAAACCAAGGCGCTTATATCGGCTCTTGTGTCATTAATTCCGTCCCAAATTACATATTCGTAAGTAATTCTTCTATTTGTTTTTTCATACCAATATTGTAATGCTTCCTTTAAATCTTGCAATGTAAATTTGTTAGCGAAAGGCATTATCTGTTCTCGTGTTTCCTGAATTGCAGAATGCAATGACACCGCTAAATTAAATTTCACCTCATCATCGGCAAGTTTCCGAATCATTTTTGGAACACCCGAAGTGGAAACGGTAATTCGTTTTGGCGACATGGCTAGTCCTTCTTCCGAAGTAATTTTATCTATAGATTTTAATACATTATTGTAATTCATTAAAGGTTCTCCCATTCCCATAAAAACTATATTTGAAAGTGGGCGATTATGGTACAGCCTACTTTCTTGATCAATGGCTTTTACTTGGTCGTAAATCTCGTCTGGATTTAGATTTCGCATGTTTTTTAAACGTGCAGTAGCACAAAATTTGCAATCCAAACTACAGCCTACTTGTGTAGAAACACAGGCGGTGGTTCGTTTAGCTGTTGGTATTAACACCGATTCAACAATAAGTCCATCAAAAAGTTTAACTGCATTTTTAATAGTACCATCTTCACTTTTTTGAATGCTATCTACCTTAATATGATTGATAACAAAATGTTCATTTAACAAATCGCGAGTATTTTTTGAGATATTAGTCATATCTTCAAAGTGATGAGCTCCTTTTTGCCATAACCATTCATAAACTTGATTACCCCGAAATGCTTTATCTCCAATTTCCTGAAAAAAATTTCGCAGTTCTTCTCTAGATAAAGCTCTTATGTCTTTCTTTTTCATTTTCATTAGATTGCAAAAATATTACAAATAAATACCTTATAATAATTAAAAGCCTCTTTAATGAAAAGTGGCTTTTAAATAACTAAAAATAAACTTTTATCTATTAATTACAATTTTCTTGGTAGTAGAAACATTGCTATCGGGATCGAATAAGTATAGAATATAAATTCCTTTATCTAAGCTTTCTACATTGATATTGTTATAGGTATTGGACAAAGAACCTGAAATTATTTCTTTTCCTAAAATATCAAAAAACAAATAGGTAAGGTTTGGATATCTACTATTTATTATTGTAATAGTTGTTGAAGCGGGATTGGGATAAAGCTCTAAACTACCTGTATCTTCAAATTCAGGAGCATTTAATATGTTCTGAACTGTCTCGGTGGTGGTCTGTCCAGTGTTATTAGGGTCTAGCCAATCTTTTAATCTTGTTTCGGGAGTATCACCTGCGTTCCAAGAAACTCCAAATCTTCCGTAAATATCGTAATCGTTATTGTTTTCATTTTCTATACAAGAAGCTTGACCAGCATAAAGTTGACCTATAATTCTTCCATATTTATTAAATAATGGAGAGCCAGATGAGCCGCTTTCTGTAGTTCCAACTTCCCAACCGTCTCCTGTTCCCACAGAAACTCCACCAATTAGCCAAACATCTACTCCATTTGCATTTTCTTTTACAGCACCCGAATCGTCTCTGCAAATTTTCATAATATCACCACTTGGATGGTGTATTCCTACCTCAAACTCTGGTAAATTATCTGTCATATCCCACCCTGCAAAAGCTACATCCCAAGAACTGGGTATTTCGTTGTATAATTCAACTAAAGCAAAATCACTAAGAGGATTGTTTGCTTTTAGTTCTGCTCCACTCATAGTAAAATTGGTTTGTATATCTAAACTTTCGTTTTCGTTTCCACAAATAGGACTCGGACTCATCCAGTTAAATCGTACCGACCAAAAATCGGGATTACTATTTTCTAAACAGTGATTTGCTGTTAGTAGATAGGGCATTTTATTATTTTCGGTGGTATTAATTAATGCTGCAGAGCATAAATATCCGTTTCCTAAATTAAGAAGTGCCACTGCTTTTTTAACTATGTCTTTTTTACTTTCAAAATCAGTACCAATAGGACAATTAACGTCATAATTACAATCCCCAGAATCGTTAAGTCCTTTTCCTCCATTAACTAATTGATGAACTCTTCCCATTCTATAACCATGAATTACACTGGTTACTTCTAAATGAACTTCTTCAGATACATTTATAGGTTCGTAATATTCAATCCAAATGATTTCACCAGAAATATACCAAGAACCTAAAATTTGATTTTCTCTGTTTTGGGCTTTTGTAAAGGTTTTTGAAATATCGGTTTGATCGTCGTTATAAAGATGCATCATGGCCCCTTCTGGTAATTTAAAATCGTTAAAATTAATGCTTAAATTTACCGCATTGGGCGAATGGATGGCAACTTGCCAAATTCTCCCTCTGTTATTAGGAAGCTCTGTCCATTCTCCATCATTTTCTAAATCTAATACCAAAGGTCTAGCTATACCGTAACGCCAGGGCATACTCTTGTCTAGGTCGTTAATGCTATCTTCTGCAATAATAGCTTCTAAATCTAAAGGAGGTAACTCTATAGGAGTAATGGTGCTTCTTAAGTTATATTCCCAACTTTTAGGCAACCAGTTATTATCATCCTGTGAAAAGGACAAAAAAGAAATTGAAAACAAGAGTATAAGAAGTAAATATTTCTTCATTATTAGTCTTTAAGTTGGGTAACAGCGAACTAAAGTACTTTTTTTTTACGACAATTGAAAATCAATTCGTTATAAAACAAAAAACCCCGATGATGAATCGAGGTTTTAAAAATAGTGAAATCGTTTTTTAAATAATTAACATGGCATCACCATAGGTGTAAAAACGATATTTTTCTTTAATAGCTTCGTCATAAGCTCTTCTTACAAAATCGTGTCCAGCAAATGCTGAAACCATCATCATTAAAGTAGATTTTGGTGTATGAAAGTTAGTAATCATCATATTAGCTATGCTAAAATCGTAGGGTGGAAAAATAAATTTATTGGTCCAACCATCGTAAGCATTTAGTTTCCCATTTGAAGACACCGAACTTTCTAAAGCTCTCATCGCAGTGGTTCCTACTGCACAAATTCTTCTTTTTTCAGTAATACCTTTATTAATAATTTCTTCAGCAGTTTTGTTTATATGAATTTCTTCCGAGTCCATTTTATGTTTTGAAAGGTCTTCAACTTCTACCGAACTAAAAGTACCTAAACCTACGTGTAATGTTACTTCGGCAAAATGCACTCCTTTTATTTCAAGACGTTTTAGTAGGTGTTTAGAAAAATGAAGCCCAGCAGTAGGTGCAGCTACAGCTCCTTCATTTTTTGCAAAAATAGTTTGGTAGCGTTCTTTATCTTCTGGTTCTACTTCTCTTTTTATGTATTTTGGAAGAGGAGTCTCACCAAGTTCTGTTAATTTATTTCTGAACTCATCATAAGGACCATCAAACAAAAAACGAAGGGTTCTTCCTCGGGATGTTGTGTTATCTATTACTTCTGCTACCAATGAATCGTCATCGCCAAAATACAATTTATTTCCAATTCTAATCTTACGAGCTGGATCTACCAAAACATCCCAAAGACGAGTTTCTTTGTTTAGTTCTCTTAATAAAAAAACTTCGATACGAGCTCCAGTTTTTTCTTTATTTCCGTATAAACGTGCAGGAAAAACTTTGGTATTATTCAAAACCAATACATCATCTTCATCAAAATAGTTAATTAAATCTTTAAACATTTTGTGTTCAATGGTTTGTTCTTTTCGGTTTAAAACCATTAAGCGAGATTCGTCTCGATGAATAGCAGGATATTCTGCTAATAATTCTTCAGGAAGATTAAAGTCAAATTTTGAGAGTTTCATACCCATAGTATAGTGAAGTTTTATAAATTAAAAGCTGCAAATATACAATCTCAAGATAGGGGTTGTCAAGTAAATAGCCCTTTATTATTTTATTTGGCTAATAATACCAGTTTTTCTGAAATCTTCCCAAAAAGAAATATACGATTTTGAAACTACTTCGGGTTGGTTTATAACAATGGGAACCTTTATTGCTAAAGGTGCAAAAGCCATTGCCATACGATGATCTTGATAGGTTTCGACAATCGCATTTTTATTTATTTTTATCGAAGGAAATAACTCCAAACTATCTTCAGTAATTTTTACAGAAGCTCCTAATTTTTCAAGTTCGGTTTTTATGGCTAATAGTCTGTCTGTTTCCTTTATTTTTAACGTTTTTAGTCCTTTTAACAAACAGGCTATTCCCTTTCCGAAGCAAGTAACTGCAATGGTTTGTGCGATGTCTGGTGTATTGTTTAAATTTAATTGAATAGATGTTAAAGAGTTTTCAACTTTTTTTATTTGAATTGAATTTATTGAAGGATTAAATACGGTTTCAACTCCTAATTTTTTATAAATAGATACTATTTCTGAATCTCCTTGTACACTATTTTCTTTGTAGTTTTTTAAGGTAATTTTCATATTTTCTGAAAGTGCTACCAAACTGTAATAGTAGGAAGCGGAACTCCAATCCGATTCTACATGAACAGTTACATCATCTACAGAATTACTTGGTTTTATCTCAATTTTATGATTAGAAAAACTTCCTTTTAACCCCACTTTTTTCAATAAATTTAAGGTCATATTAATATAAGGTACAGATGTAATTTTACCTATTAAATTAATCGTAAGACCATTAATTAAAGAGGGTGCAACTAGCATTAATGCCGAAATATACTGACTGCTAATATTGGCATTTAGGCTAACCGAATTTATGGTTAATTGTTTTCCTGTAATTTTTAATGGTGGAAATCCTTCATTATTTAAATAAGCAATTTCTGCACCCATACTTTTTAAAGCATCGACCAAAACTTTTATGGGTCGTTCTTGCATTCTTTTACTTCCTGTTAGGGTAATTTCTGTGCCTTTTTTTGAAGCATAATAGGCGGTTAGAAAACGCATAGCAGTTCCTGCGTGATGCACATCGACTATGTTATTTTGAGTTTTTAAGCCTTTAGTTAGACTAACGGTGTCATCACTATTTGATAAATTATTAATGGTTATATTTGGAAAAAGAGCTTTTAAAATAAGTAGCCTATTCGATTCGCTTTTAGAGCCTGGAATGACTATTTCAGGAATTTTATTTACCGCCTGATATGAAAGAAGGGCTTTCAATTTTTCTGTTCTTCCTTTATAATTCTTCCTCTAAATTTTCCGTAAGCCGCAAAAAAACCATACGCAAATCCTGCCACAACAAGACCTAACACAGTAGTTATCGGGTTTTGAACAGAAGTAAAATATTCTGTTTTAAATCCTTCGATAGCCCATTTTATTAAAACAAATAAAAACATAAAAGCAATTCCTAATGAGAAAACAGATTTCCAAAAGCCTGGTGTTGAAGTTACTTTTTTAAACATTTTATTTTAGTTTTTTGTTATTTTGGTGACGGTCATGGTCTCGTTTTGTTTTTATATCCATTTTTTTATCGAATGCTTCCTGTAGATCAATTCCGGTTTGATTTGCCAAACACAAAACTACAAAAACTACATCGGCAAGTTCTTCGCCTAAATCTTTATTTTTATCGCTTTCCTTTTCGCTTTGTTCACCATAACGACGAGCTATAATTCTGGCAACTTCACCCACTTCTTCGGTAAGTTGAGCCATATTAGTAAGCTCGTTAAAATACCGAACTCCGTGTTCTTTAATCCATTTATCTACTTCTAATTGGGAGTTTTTAAGATTCATATTTTATATTTTTGTAAGAACTACTTTCTCGTTTTGTTTTTCGACCATAAGCTGATAAAATCCCTTAAGGTTTTTATAATCTGAAGGAGAAATTAATGGTTGATTAATAGTAAACTCAATAGATAATTGAACTTTATTTGAAGCTTGCGAAATTTTATATCTAAATACTGCATCGTTTTCACCAAAACTAAAACTGGTGCTTTCTGGCATACTTTCTATGCTATAGCCTTCAGGAATGGAAATACTTATAATAGCTCTCATTTTTTTTGGATAACCAAAATCTACTGGATAATCTCTTTCTTCTAATGTAAATGGATTTCCTTTTTCTCCTAAGAACAACATGGGCGAAAAGTATAATTTTCCGCTAATTTCTTCAACTAAGTTAAACGTTTCAAAATCATACGAAATACTTACAGGCTTGCTTAAATCTTTTAAGTCTTTAATCTCTACGTTGGATAATTCGGTTTCGATTTTATTTTTTTCTAGAGATTTTCTTATGTCTTCTTCATTTAAATTAATAAATTCTTCTCTAGCTTCAAATGCGTAATGATCTGTTAATCGTTGTTTTAAATTTCCTTTAATATTAAATTCTTCAGTAATATTGGCATTTATCATTGCATTTCTTAAAGCATGTTTATTGGAAATAAGACCTACCCAAGTAGATGAACCGTCTTGGCGTATTAATCTACCTTGCCAGTTCATCACCTCTTGATCTAAAATATTGGGTAGTGCTAATTTATTTGTAGCATCAAAAAGGAGAACTCCGTTATTTACTTCTACTCCAGAAATTACATAATTAAATCCGTTTCGGGTAGGAAAAAGAGGAACTCCATTACTTTTTGTACTCACTAAAATAGGATTGGCATTTAGTTTTGCATACCGAAACATAGCTGTAAGCATTAAATTAATTTCTGCAGAATTTCCTACTTTGCTTTTATAAGCACTTTTTACACCTTCGTTAACATATTTACCTATGTATTCATTCCAGTTCATTCTGGATTTTACATAGTTGAAAATTAATGCCATTTTTTGATTATTATCACTCACTCCACTTAACAAATTATCTATATCTGCTTTAAAATAATTGGTTTTTCTTAGCTCGTCTCCGAAGGAAGGAGATTCATAAATAGATTTTGCAACAAAGTTCCAATCTGTTGCATAACTTTTTATAGCTGCTCCAGGGTATTTTGTGTAGGATAGTTCAAATTTTATTGAAGACATAAAGTTGCTTAAATTACCCGAAAAAGCTTCTTTTTTAACCGCTGGTACATTATCTAGATTTACACGATAGATGTTTTCAATAAAAGACACATTACTGGTAACTGTTTTATCGGTTACTCCACCGGATAAAATTGCTTTTTCCAAATATTTAAATTCTAGAGTTCGGTCTTTTCCGTCTTTTTCAATTTTAAAAGGAATGCTTCCTTTTTGATGGGTTTTATAGTTTAAATATTCTGGCACTCTAAAATCGAAATTTACTTTGTTTACAGGTATTTCTTCTTGAAAATAAAAGGTATTTATACTGCTAATAAAAGGTGATTTTAAGGTGTATTTATACTCTATTACACAACCCTCTTTTAAGTCTGGTAAAGTAAATTTTATAATATCTAAATATTTGTTTGCTGCTTCCTTAAAAATACCTTCGTTTTTCAGTTTTATTTTTTCAACTTTATTATTAGCTAAGTGGTAGGTATATGCTTTTAAGCCAGAAAATGATTCGCGATAGCCGCTATTTCCTTTATGAACTGGTATTACAAAATTAGCTTCATCATAACCGTCTTTATTGTATATTTTTATACGTTCAAAAACTTCTGTTTCATAATAAAAACCCTCTTCAGATGAATATTCAAAATGGGTTTTATATTCTCTATATAGAATAGCAGCATTTGCTGATGGATCTAAAGGGTGCGATTTTTCGGAAAGCTCTTCTTTTGATACTTTCCCGAATTTAAAATTTTGTGCACTTGCTATTTGAAAAATAACAAAAGCAATAATGGTAAATCTAATTTTCATGGGTTCTATATATTAGGGTTGGTTTTTGTTTAATACAATTTTTGTTTTGTCTAGTTTGGCTATTTTTCTTCTAAAAGAGCGATAGTCGTTATATTTTTCTTTGGAAAAAGTTCCCTTTTTAAAAATTACATGGCGTTGGTACTCTATTTTATTCTCAGAAAGTTTTTTAAATTCTATATGGTAACTTCCAAATTCGTTTTCAACAGTTTTACTTTCTGGAAGATTGTCTATGCTAAAATTTGAAGGTATTTCAATTTCAACCACATCTACATCTTCAAAGCTTGTAGACAAATACAAATTGTTTTTTCGGCTTTCTATTCTTGGAGGAACACTGTTTAGATTGTTAAAAACATTGATTTTACATAGGTAATCGTTTCCTATTTTTGAACAAAATTTTGGAATATTAATATTTACTTCTTCGTAAAACACAATGTTTTCTTTATCGTTTTCTAAAGTATAATTTTGTATGGTAACCCCGTTTATATTGTCCCATCTATCTTTGTAATATTCTCTTATATCCTCATCATCTTCTTCTTTTAATCTAAATTTATCTCCATATTGTATGCCTTTAGAAGAACTTTTAAAATTTGCTACAGCACTGCCGTTTTCATTAATTTTTATCTTAATTTTTGAATCTTGAAGATTTTCATCATATGTATAAACTTTGGTATGTACAATTTTTCCTCCTTCTGGAGTTACAATTAGCACATCTCTATCGTCACAAAAATCACCGATAAAGCCAAAAGGTTTTTCTTGGCTAGTACATTCTAACCAAGTTATTTTATCTCCATCTGGTATTCCTAAAATAGCATGATTACCCTCTAATGTGGAAAAATTTTTGTCGAAACTTATTTCTTCATCACCTGCGTATAAAACGGTGTAATAAGAGGGTATTCCAACTGCATCTAAAAGTGTTTTGGTATAATTGGTTAGAGCTTTGCAATCTCCATAACTAAGTTTATCAACTTCAGAAGCCAGCATAGGTCGCCAACCACCAATTCCAATTTGAATACTTATATAACGTACTTTTTCTTGAAGATAATTATAAATTATTCTTGCTTTTGCTTCGTTAGTAGTTTCATTTCTAATTAAATTTTTAATCTCTACAACGGTAGCTTCGGGTATATCATCTACACCTACTAACAAATTATTCTTCATCCACGTTCCAAATTCCTTCCAGTTTTTTGCTGCACCAGGCACACCAACCAAAGTAAAATTATTAAGTGCAAAAGCTACATTGGGAAGTGTATTTTGTAAAGGTGGACTTAATACTTCGTATTTTATAGCATACAAATTTTCGGCTGTACAAATAATTTCGTTTGGATTTTCTGAAACGGAAATCTCGTAACCTTCCAAGTTTTGTTTTTTTATTCTCGGTTTGTTAGAAGGATCGAATATTATTTTATATTCACTTTTTTTGGTGCTTTTTGCATATCCATAAAGAGGATACCATGAAGGGATACTTACTGTAGTATTTCTTTCAAATTCCGAATAAAATTCAACAATATAGGGATAACTAGTTGGCGTATAGCTCAAGTACAAAATTCTATTGTCGTTGTAAATAGAATAACCATCTGCTGCGCTCACATCTATAAAATTCTTTTTTTTATAGTGTTCTAATTTGTTCCCAAAAGCATCATAAACAAAGGCTTCAATTCTTTTTATTTTTGTGTTTTTATCATATTGAGTACTGGCTTTAACATCATTATTTCCGTTTTTATTTAATACTATTCTTACTTGGTGAATTTTATAGCTTAACTTTCCTGCTACGGAAACATCTACTTCAATTTCTTCATCAATTAAAACACTATTTGCATTTTTGGTTAAATCTGAATTTACATTTAAAAGAGAATACGTTGTTTGGGCTTTACTTAAGAAAGGAAAAAATAGTAGGGCTAGAAAAATAAAAAGACGCATTCAGTATTTTTAATGAAAGTGCTAATTTAACAATTAATGTAAAAATTGAAAATATTATTTTAAGGTTTATTCCCTTTGTTTTGAATCGATTAAAATAGTCACCGGACCATCGTTAATTAAAGCAATATCCATCATTGCACCAAATTTTCCAGTTTGTATTTTTTTGTCCATTTCTTTTTCTAACTGAAGCACAAACGCTTGGTATAAATGAATGGCAATTTCGGGACGGGCAGCTTTAATAAAGGAAGGGCGATTCCCTTTTTTTGTTTTTGCTTGAAGCGTAAACTGACTGACCACAATTACATCTCCATCTACATCTTTAATTGAAAGGTTCATGGCTCCGTTTTCATCTTGAAAAATACGAAGTTTAGAAATTTTACTACAAAGCCAATTAATGTCTTCTTGGTTATCTTCTGTTTCAATACCCAAAAGAATAAGATAACCTTTTTTTATTGCTGAAATGATTTTTCCTTCCACACTTACGGAAGCTTCTTTTACTAATTGAATGACTACTCTCATTTTTGTTTTTATTTGAACACTTCGATACTTTCGCTAAGGTGAAAACTCCTTTTAATAACGTACAATCTACTGCTTACTGAATACTGAGTGCTGAACAAGCACCATTTTCAATACACTCTCCTTCGTCGAGCACTCAAACTCTTTTTAATAACGCACAGTTTACTGCTTACTGAAGGCTGAATCTACTCTTTCGTATAAATATCCTTCCGGTAATGTTCTTCTTCTCCTTCTAAAATCTGAAGGTAACTTTTATATCGTGACCAAAATATTTCTTCGTTTTCTAGGGCTTTTTTTACGGCACATTTGGGTTCTTCTAAATGAAGGCAATTATTAAATTTGCAATACTGCTTTAGTTTAAAAAACTCGGGGTAATAATCTCCTAGCTCTTCTTTTTCCATTTCTACCATTCCGAAGCCTTTAATTCCTGGAGTATCTATAATTTTTGCTCCAAAACTAAGGTCGTACATTTCGGCAAAAGTGGTGGTATGTTGCCCTTGTAAATGTTGGTCCGAAATCTCTTTAGTTTTCAATTTTAATGATGGTTCAACAGCATTTACCAGCGTAGATTTTCCGACACCACTATGACCAGAAAACACGCTTACTTTATCCTTCATTAAGGCTTTTACCTTATCAATGTTTTTTCCTGTGGTGGCAGAAATACCAATACACTGGTAACCAATACTTCGGTATAAATGGGCTAAATATTTTACTTCATCTAATTCCTCTTGAGTATAGGAATCTACTTTATTAAAAAGCAATATTGATTTAATTCCGTAGGCTTCCGAAGCAACCAAAAAACGATCGATAAAAGCGGTAAATGTTGTCGGGTTATTTAAGGTAACCAATAAAAAAGCAATGTCGATATTAGCTGCGATGATCTGGGTTTGTTTAGAAAGATTCACCGATTTACGAATAATATAATTTTCGCGTTCTTCAATTTTATGAATCACACCAAACTCATCGGTTCCTTTTTTGTCCAATTCAAAATACACCAAATCGCCTACAGCTACGGGATTGGTAGTTTTTATACCTTTAATTCTAAATTTTCCTTTTAAACGACATTCATAAAAAACACCCTGCTCGGTTTTAACCGTGTACCAACTTCCTGTAGATTTATATACTGTGCCATTCATTAATGCAAAAGTCTTAAAAAATTAATTAATTACAACCCTTTATTAAAAACAAAAGCGTTAACAAACTTAGTTAACGCTTTTACTAAAATAAAATAGGTGCTATCTACTCCCGCACCACTCGCTTTACCAAAACACCTTGGTTAGTCTCCACCTCAACAAAATACAAACCACTAAGCAAACCTGTAAAATCTAACGAAGCACTTTTGCTCTCCAACACTAATTTACCCATTACATCATACACTTGTATTTGCTTTAGCTCTACTCCATTTTGAGTACTTACTTGCAATACATCTTTTATAGGGTTGGGGTAAAGTTGTAAACTAGCTGCTAAATTTTGCTCTGTAATACCTAATACACAATCTTCACTATAAGAAGACCAATCGTCTATACACCATCCTGTATTTGGAATATTATCTAAATCACATATTGGATGTGTAGCATTTTCATCATCTACTTGGATACAAATAAGATTTTCATTACCTATTGTAAACATATCTTCCATATTATTATTATTGCCGTTGTTAAGTAACAAACTTGTAAGTTGGTTATTTAGGCAATACAAAGCCCAAAGATTACTGTTTTGTCTTAGATCCAAACTAGTTAGTAGGTTATTTGAGCAATCTAATATTTCAAGGTTTAAATTTTGAGAAAGATCCAGACTAGTTAGAAAGTTATCATTACATAATAATCTACTAAGATTTACATTTTGAGATAAGTCTAAACTATTTAATAGATTACCTCCAAACCATAATCTCTCAAGGTTTATGTTATGAGTTACATCCAAACTACTTAATTAATTATTGTAGCACCATAATTTACTAAGATTTACATTTTGTGACAAGTCTAAATTATTTAATAAATTACCTCCACATCGTAATTCCACAAGATTAATGTTTTGTGATATATTTAAAGTAGTTAATAGATTTCCAGAGCAGAGTAATGTTTCTATATTAACAAAGCTTTGTATACCTTCTAAAGACGATATCTCCTTAAAACCTACATTCAAACTTATTATTACTTCGGCTTCACTCACTTGTATTTCACCATCATTATTAGTATCAATACCATCCTCGATAAGAGCATTTTTAAAATTAATATCTGGAATATTTACAATTTGTGCAAAATTGTTTAAGGTTGAAAATATTACTAACGCTAAAATTATTAAATCTTTCATAATTTATTGTTTTATAGGGTTTTAATTGCCGTTTTAGTACGGCAGGTTCAAAAAATACCTCAACTATGCGGGGGAGAAAAAAATAATTTATTTCGCTAGTGGGTTGATATTGTAAATGTAGAAAAAAACAACTATTTTCAAAAAGGATAAAAAATTTACTTTTTCTGATGATTAATAGATTCTTGATGAATGGCTTTGTAAATTTTAAGCACAAACTCTTCGCTTAAATTATTTTCTTCGCCTTGTAAAATCATTTTTCCTAAAATCTCATTCCATCGTTTGCTCTGTAATATAGCAACGTTATTGTTCTTTTTTAAGACTCCAATTTCGTCGGCAATTCGCATTCGTTTTCCTAAAATTTCAGAAATTTTATGATCAACCACATCAATCTGTGTTCTAAGGTTTTCTAGTTTATTTTTATATTCTAGTGCGTTGCTTTCTTCTTTTCTAATTTTAAGATCGATGGTGATTTGATCTAGTACTTTGGGAGTAATTTGCTGTTTGGCATCGCTCCAAGCATTGTCAGGATCGTGATGAGTTTCAATCATTAATCCATCATAGTTTAAATCTAATGCTGTCTGGCATAAATCGAAAATAATATCTCTACGACCAGCAATATGCGATGGATCCAAAATTAAAGGCAAATCTGGAAACTGGTTTTGTAAATCGATGGGAATTTGCCATTCGGGGTTGTTACGGTATTTCGTTTTTTCGTAAGATGAAAACCCTCTATGTATAACTCCTAATTTTTTGATATTTGAAGTATAAAGCCTTTCCACAGCTCCCAACCACAAAGCTAAATCTGGGTTGACAGGGTTTTTTACCAAAACAATTTTATCGGTTCCTTTTAAAGATTCCGCTATTTCTTGAACGATAAATGGAGAAACCGTTGTTCGAGCTCCAATCCATAAAATATCTACTTCATTTTTTAAAGCCAACTCCACGTGGTTTGGGTTGGCAACTTCTGTAGCCGTTAATATTCCTGTTTCCTCTTTTGCTTTTTTCAGCCATTTTAAACCTATTTCGCCTACTCCTTCAAAATTTCCGGGGCGAGTTCTTGGTTTCCAAATCCCTGCTCTTAATACGGTAGCATCGGTATTTTTTAATTGATGAGCGATGTTTAAAACTTGCTCTTCAGATTCTGCACTACAAGGTCCAGCGATAACTAAGGGATGGTTCAAGCCCATTTTATCTAACCAAGTTCTAAGGTTTTTATTATTTTTCATTTAAAGGTTTTTATTTCTTTCACAAAATTACATATTAAATTTATGTAGTTTTGTTCTAAAGCAAAAATATGTCCATTACTGTAGAAAATATCTTCAAATATTACGGAGAACAAAAAGCTCTCAACAAAGTTTCTTTTTCCATAAAAAAAGGAGAAATTGTTGGCTTCCTAGGTCCTAACGGTGCTGGAAAATCTACCATGATGAAAATACTCACTACCTACATTTCTTCTTTTGAAGGAAAAGCAATGGTCAACGGTTTTAATGTGGAAGAGGATAAATTAAAAGTTCAGCAATGTGTTGGTTATCTGCCAGAACACAATCCTTTGTATTTAGATATGTATGTTCGAGAGTATTTAGGTTTTAATGCTGAAGTTTATAAAGTTGATAAAACTCGTATTGAAGAAGTAATTGAAAAAACGGGACTTACTCCCGAAGCTCATAAAAAAATTGAACAACTTTCTAAAGGGTACCGACAACGGGTAGGATTAGCCAACGCTTTATTGCACAATCCAGAGGTTTTAATTTTAGATGAACCCACTACTGGCTTAGACCCCAACCAATTATTAGAAATTAGAGAACTAGTTAAAACAGTGGCTAAAGACGGTGGAAAAACCGTTTTATTATCCACTCATATTATGCAAGAAGTAGAAGCAATTTGTGATCGAGTACTTATTTTAAATAAAGGAAATTTGGTTCACGATAAAAGTATCGCAGATACCATAAAAGATAAAAGTTTGGAAAGATTATTTACCGAGTTGACTATTCAAAAATAAGTTTTCCTGTGTAAAATTCTTCTACATCGACAATAGGTGGATGGTTTTTTGAAATAACATCGCCCAAACCTCTAATCTCTCCTTTTATGGAATTTTGAGGGTTTACTATCATTTTATTGGTACTGCGATGATAGATATTTAAATCTCCAATGCTTAAATTGGCAGCTTCCACCCGTGAATCTCCTGCATATAAACCTATGGTTGCATGAGAAGCATTTCCTATTAATAAAAAATTGGAGAGACCATTGGCGGTAATGGTTAAGTTTTCGACATTTAAATCTAGGCTAAAATCGCCATTGGTGTAATATCCTTCCTCATCATCTATTTGTGCATCGGAAAACAAATGCAATTCAGGAAAGCTTAAAACCCCGATACTATTAACTGAAAAAGAGGAGCTATTCCGTATTTCTTCAATGTTTGGAGAGGTAACATACACCTTTGTAATTCCGTAATCTCTCACCAAATTGCAACCTATATTATTCACTAAATTTAAAGTTCCGTCTGTAACAGAAATATCTATATCGCTTAAAATATTTTCACCTGTTTCAACCATTACTTTTTGTTCGGGTCCTTCTTCAACAAAAAGTTGAATTTTACTAAATACGATGATTTTATTAAATGAATCTACAGCAAATTCTGTTTGAATAATGGTTCCTTCCTTTTTAAAACAATCGGGAACTTTTTCTGAATTGCAAGAAACTAAAAGGAAAAGCAAAATAATAAATATTGTTTTTTTCATTTTCAAAATGTTTTATAATCGGTATCCGATTCCAAATTCAACCGCTTCCGCTTTTGCCCAATGCGATTTTAAAGTTACCGCAGCAAACAATTTATCTTTTAAAAAGTAACGTTTAATACCTAATCTTAAATACACTCTGTTTTCAAATTCGTAAGGCCAATACACATAATAACCTATTTGAGAAACAAATCCGTTTTGGTGAATTCTTAGTTCATGACCTACAAATACACCTACTCTCTTATAATCTTCATTTCCTGTAATTCCATCTTCTGGAAATGCAATAGCACGATACCTTATCTGTTCTTCTAAAAATTTAGACACAAAAAAATCGGCTCCTGCCTGCAGGGTACTTTTGTAGTTAAGACGCTTATCTGCATAGGCAGAGAAGACATAAAATGGAAAAACTCCAGAGCCAACGACATCGCTTTCATTAAAACCAGACCTAAAAACAAAGTTAAATTTTATCTTTTCAGTATAATCCAAACCATTACGAACTGTATTATATTCAGTATTGCTTTTATAATCTAATTGGTAGTTAGCACCAATGTTAAAAGTTAAAGAATTGGTACTGGTATTAGGAGCCTTTATATTTGCATTGGAATAATGAATAAACATAAGTCCAGCTTGAAACCCGAGTCCCTTCCATAGATTATCTTTTACATAATTAGCTCTAAGATATGTAGTGCTTAATATTCTTGAACCATAGGCATTGTTGTAAAAATTTGTGTCTTGGTCGTAGGGATTGGTATTGTAATTAAGTCCTGTCCCAATAGAAAGCACCATATTTCGTTTTAGCAAATAAAAATTATAATGTGCGTACACACCAAAATTTTCACCTAACACAGGATTTTTCATATTTTGATAAATAAATGAAAATCCCCAATCTGGAAAATTGTATTGTTTTTCCCATTCTTTTAAGCCAAACGTTTTTTTGTTGAAAGATAAGAATACACCTTCGGGATGTCCTATAATTAAATGTGAAATATCGGTGTTGTGTTCTACTATATTTCCGTAAAAATAATTGGCTTCAAAAGAAAATTGTTTGTTTTCTTCTTCTTGAGAAAGCAAGGTGAAGCTATAAAAAAGAAAGAAATAGAACAGTAAATTTATCTTCATATATTTTTTTGAAAGCCGTAAAGATAAACTAATCCTGAAATATTAACCTTCCTGTAAACAATTCTTCTACATCTACTATTTCTGGATGATTTACTGAAATAACATCGCCCGTTGCTCTAATTTCTCCTGAAATTTCTAATTGCGGATTTACTTTCATATAAGTGGCACTACGTTGAAAAACGGTTAAAATATTAACTATAAAATCTTCTCCTTCAAATCTTGGCCATTCGTCTGCAAATGATATTCTAGCCTTGTTACTATTTCCTGTGATATAGAAAATGCTAAATCCATTGGCAGAAACCCTAAAATCTTCGCAAGATAAATTTAAAATAAAATCGCCACTTTTATTTGGGTCTTCAACATTAGCATTGGTATTTGTATTGCTCAATAATAGTAAATTTGGAAAAATAAGCAAGCCATTACTGCTCACGGTGCCAACAGAGCTATTTCTAATTTCGGTAAGGTTGGGAGTGCTAATAAAAATCTTTGTTACTCCATAATCTCCAAAAATATTACAACTGTTATTATTTTTAAGAATTAACATATCGTCTTCAACAAACACTTGAATGTCGTTCATTAAATTCTCTCCCGTTTCAATAGTTACTTTTTGAGTTTCGGCTTGTGTAATGACAACCGAAATATCATTTTGAACTTGAATTCTTGAAAATGAAGGCACTTCCACTTCTGAAGAAATGATAGTTCCTGTTTTTCGTAAACAATCGGAAACATTTTCTTTGTTACACGATGCAAACAGTAATATTAGTATGATGAATTTTATTTTTTTCATTTTTATAATCTATATCCAATTCCAAATTCAATGGCTTCGGCTTTGGCAAAATGTGTTTTTAAAGTTACTTCGGCAAACAACTTTTTTGTTGCGTAATATTTAAGTCCTAATCGTTGGTAAAGTCTTCCTTCAAAATCGTAAGGATAGTATACATAAAAGCCTATTTGAGTGACCAAAGCAAATTTATTCATATTTAAATCGTATCCTGCAAATACACCTACCCGTTTGTAATCTTCGTCGCCTGTAACTCCAAAATTAGGAAATGCGATGGAAATATATTCGATTTCTTTTTCTAAAAACTTGGCAAAGAACACATCTATTCCGCCTGTTAAGGTGCTTTTGTAACTCAACCGTTTGTCCACAAAAGCCGAAATTACAAAAAAGGGTTGTTGCCCTAAATTTAAATAATCACTTTCATTAATTCCACCTCTTAAAACAAGGTTGTAATGTAAGGATTCCTTGAAACTTACCGAGGTAGTATCCTTAACAAAAGCAAGGGGTTCTTGATTATTAAATTTATAATTCACACCCACATTAAATGCGATGGTGTTGGTACTGGTATTGGGAGCTTTTATATTTCCGTTTGAAAAATGAAGTAATGAAAATCCTGTTTTTATACCTATATTCTTAAACAATTCTTCTTTGTTATAATTTAACTGTAGGAATGTAGCACTCAAAAAGTGACTTCCGTAAGCACTGTTTTTTATGTTATCATTTATATCAAACGGATTGTTATTATAAGCAATTCCCTGCGCTATTTTAAATTGCAAATTTCTTTTTAGAAAATAAAAGTTTAAATGAGCATACACTCCAAT
>JALWUJ010000032.1 GCA_027080135.1 Flavobacteriaceae bacterium
TTGTTAAATTCATAAGTTTCTGACAATTTTTTTTGTTTATTATTATTACTACAAACTTGTTAAATTGTTGGAAACTTTTTTATCTCAGACACACTTTTTGGGACGGGTATCTTCAAATCAGAACCACCCCCATTGTTCATAAAAAAATACCTGTTCGTCAAAAAAAGTTTGGAAAAATTTGGTATTTAGTTTAGTTTAGTTTAGTGCTCAAATTAACAACCTGATTTTTACTAATTGAATTCAAAGATGCCCTTAAACAGTCTCTGTATTCGTTTTACATCCTATTGATTTTAATTAGAAAATCAGCAAAAAAGTACTACTAATGAAACAAATTTATTTTTTAGTTGCAGGACTACTAATGTCCGCAGGGATTTTAGCACAAAACACATTGCCCGCAACAGGGAATGTAGGAATCGGAACCACTTCGCCGAGCACGAACTTGGAGGTGGTAGGTACCACCAAGTTAAGTACCGTACAGATAATGGATTCGGTAACAATGGAAAAGCCGGTTAAGATAAAAGACAGTGTAAAGATAGAAAGCAAATTAATGGTAAAACAAGATGTTAAAATTGTAGGGAAAACCGTGATGACGGGAAACGTACGGGCAAAATCAAATTTAACGGTTCTTGGGAATACCCGAACAAAAGGGAATGAAGTAGTAGAAGGGAATACCAAAATTTTAGGGACGACCAAAATGAAAGGGAATGCTTTTGTAGAAGGAAATTTTAAGTTAAAAAGTTTGGCAGATAGTACGACCATTGATGATAGATTACTCCTTATACGGCCTAATGGAAAAGTTAGATCTTTATCTATTTCAAATGTGGTATATAGTTATGAAGATTGCCACGATAAAAATGGTGTGCTTTTAAACCCTAAATGGGGTTATACAACAGGTGTCATTTATACCGGGTATAGTTGTCCTGCTAGTGTAGGGATTGGAACTAATTCTCCAATTAGTCAATTAGATGTCCGAGGAAATGTTGGGATAGGATTTCCTAATAATGCTATTTTTAGTGATTTTCCTTCAAATTACAAATTGGCCGTAAAAGGAAAAATAATTTCGGAGGGTGTAAAAGTAGAGTTTTATCAAAATTGGTCGGATTTTGTTTTTGAAGATGATTATAAACTTGATTCTTTGAACCAGGTTGAAGAATATATAGAACAAAACAAACATTTACCTGGGGTACCCTCTGCCGAGGAAGTTGCAAAAGACGGATACGAATTACAAGATATGGATGCGATACTTTTAGAGAAAATTGAAAATTTGTATCTTTATATGATTAATCTTAAAAAGGAAAACGAAGCTTTAAAGAAAGAAATTGAATTATTAAAAAATTAATGAAACATTTATTCTATATAGTTACCTTATTGTTTTTAATGACTTCTTGCCAAAAGAGTGATGCAAAAATGGAGAAGCTGATTAAAGGTACTTGGGTTGTTAAGGTAAAGGAAGCTATATTACCGTATGCTCCAGATAAAGTGCCTACTAATATTCCTGGTAAGTTTGAAGTTATTGAAAATGACCAATTTTTAATATATAGTGGTTTTGGAGTAAATACACCATGCAGTTATATTCCTAATTATTCTTCTAATTCTTGTACAACAGAATATTATATAAAAGATGGGATCTTAAATGTTTTACTTCAGCCGGATAGCAATGTATTAGAATTTTATCCATACAAAATTCATAAAATCAATCAGCGAAAGATGGTTTTGTCTTATGGCGAAGGCGAAAACTGGACTTATTTAAAGCAATGATTTTACCTTAACAAAACGTTTTATTTACTGACAGAACAACTAATTTATTTATGAAAACAACAAGAAATACGTCAATGACTAAAATATTTACTATTGTTGTAGCTATTTTTATTAATACACATATCTTTT
>JALWUJ010000033.1 GCA_027080135.1 Flavobacteriaceae bacterium
AGTAATTGAGGTTATTGAAGATGAAGCCGATATTGAAGAAACAATTATCGAATCAGCTGAGGTAAATCAAGAAGAAGAAATTGTAGAAATTGAAGAAATTGAAGAAGCCGTAGAAGAAGAAATTGCAGATGTACCTTTTGCTGTTATCGAAAATGTACCCGTATACCCAGGTTGTGAAAAGAAAAAGAGCAATGCAGAAAAGAAAAAATGTATGTCTGAAAAAATCCAAAAATTTGTTCAGAAAAAATTTAATACAGATCTTGCAGGAGATTTAGGATTAGAAGGTAGACAGCGTATTTCTGTTCAATTTAAAATAGATAAAAACGGAGATGTTGTAGGAGTAAGAGCAAGAGCTCCACACCCAAAACTTGAACAAGAAGCTGTAAAAGTGGTAAAATCTTTACCTAAAATGATTCCTGGAAAACAAAGAGGAAAAGCAGTAGGTGTATTATATTCACTACCAATTTTATTCCAAGTAGAGAATTAATATAATAAATTTAAAATAAAAAAAAATCCCATTTCTTATTTTAAGAAATGGGATTTTTTAAAGAGTAAATATTTTCAATTACAATGTGTTACAAGTATCAGTAATGGTGTAAATAATTAATGTTTTTAGTATATTTGTATTTGTAGTGTCCCATCTGAAGTGGGATTTTTCAATTTATGATAAGCAAGGAATCTATACTATTATGTTAAAGAATAAAAAACACATCAATATTTGAAGATTTAAAAATGATGAATTATGAGTAAAGTGTCTTATTATACTGAAGAAGGATTAAGAAAATTAAGAGAAGAATTAAATCAATTAAAAGATATAGAACGTCCTAAAGCTTCTCAAGCTATAGCTGAAGCTAGAGACAAAGGAGATTTAAGTGAAAATGCAGAATACGATGCCGCAAAAGAAGCACAAGGTATGCTAGAAATGCAAATTGCCAAATTAGAAGAAACATTATCAACTGCAAGAATTATAGACGAATCTCAATTAGATACTTCAAAAGCCCTTATTCATTCAACGGTAAAAATTAAAAACCAAATCAATGGTATGGAAATGACCTACAAATTAGTTGCCCAAAGTGAATCTGATTTGGCAAACGGAAAAATATCGGTAGATTCACCTATCGGAAAAGGTTTGTTAGGAAAAAAAGTTGGTGACGTTGCAGAAGTAGTAGTGCCAAATGGTATTATGAAATTTGATATTCTAGAAATTACAAGAGACTAATAGTGGCTTCTATTTTTACAAAAATAATTAATGGCGAAATTCCTTGTTACAAAGTAGCAGAGGACGAAAATTATTTTGCTTTTTTAGATATCAACCCAAATACAAAAGGACACACGCTTTGTGTTCCTAAAAAGGAAATAGATAAAATATTAGACCTAGATGAAGCTACTTATTTAGGTTTAATGAAATTTGTAAGAAAAGTAGGTTTAGCCATTGAAAAAACTGTTTCTTGTAATCGAATAGGAATGACTGTTATTGGCTTGGAAGTTCCCCACGTTCACGTTCATTTAATTCCACTAAATGAAATGAAAGATATGTCGTTTCAAAAAAAAGTTAGCTTATCTCAAGAGGAATTTGTTGCTTTGGCAAAAGAGATTCAAAACAATCTTTAACTATCTGCCAAATGCAACATAATTTCCATAGTAGTACCCTCTGTAGGACTACTTTT
Organism: Flavobacteriaceae bacterium; assembly: GCA_027080135.1. Lineage (GTDB taxonomy): Bacteria > Bacteroidota > Bacteroidia > Flavobacteriales > Flavobacteriaceae > Marifrigoribacter. The sequence goes on from JALWUJ010000033.1 coordinate 1,668, forward strand.
TAGTACTCGTATTTTACCTTTGTGATATCCTTCAATTATTCTTTTTGCTAAGGAAAGACCTAAGCCCCAACCTCGTTTTTTGGTAGTAAAACCAGGAGTAAATATTTTTTTAAAATCACTTTTACTAATTCCTTTTCCAGTATCTGAAATGCGAATAAAAACAGATTTTAAATTGGTAGTAATCGAGATTTTAATGTCACCTTTTCCTTTCATAGCATCAATTCCGTTTTTCACTAAATTTTCGATAGTCCAACTAAATAATTGTGGGTTTAATTTCACAATTAATTCGGTTTCTGGAACGTCTAATGAAAAATTTATCAACTTAGAACTTCTACTTTTAAGATAATCGAAAGATGCTTTTGTTTCGGCTACAACATCGGCATTTTCCATTTTGGGTATCGAGCCAACTTTCGAAAATCGTTCGGTGATGGTTTTAAGACGGTCAATGTCTTTTTCCATTTCAATAATATAATTAGAATCTACATTTTCAGACTTTAAAATTTCCATCCAACCCACTAAAGAAGATAATGGTGTACCAATTTGATGAGCGGTTTCTTTTGCCATTCCTGCCCATAATTTATTTTGTTCTCCCGCTTTTGCTGTTTTAAAAAAGAAATAAATAGCTGTAAAAAACAACAACATAATTAAAATTAAAAAAGCGGGATAGTACTTAATTTTATTGATAATAGGTGAATTTCCGTAATAAATAATTTGGAATATTTCACCCTCATATAAAATTTCAATAGGCTCGTATTCTTCTTTAAATTGTTGGATTAACCGATCTCGTTTTTCAGGAGTGTCTATATCGTTTTCTGAAATGTTTCTATGAATATAAGTTTCTTCCAATGGACTATAGGAAATCATGGGAGTAGTGGTGTTGTTCTGAATTACTTCTAATGAAGTTTGACTAAAACTCAAATCTAATTCCCCTCTTTTTTTTATATCTTCTTGAGCTGTTGCCCAAATTTCCATTTTTGTTTGCTCGTTTTCCTTTAATCTTTTAAAAAAAGAGAAAGTATTCCACATAATTAAAGTAATAATTCCAATGGAAGCAATAAAGAAAAACCAACGAGTAAGAGCGGTGTTTTTAAACATAATTAACGAACCTTTTTTAACAAGATGTTTTGGTATAAATATAAAGTAAATATGTTGATATTATTGTATAAACATATTTTTACAAACGTAAGGGTTTCAATATATTTGTCAACTATGATTTCGATAAAACCAAAAGATCTTCCAATAGCAAAGCTTCACGGTTATTTGTTAGCTGCTGTTTCGCCTCGCCCTATTGCATTAGCAAGTACGGTAGATGAAAACGGATATGTAAATTTAGCACCTTTTAGTTTTTTTAATGTGTTTAGTGCAAATCCGCCCATTTTAATTTTTTCGCCAGCAAGAAGAGTTAGAGGAAATACGACTAAACATACCTTGGAAAATGCGTTAAAAACCAAAGAAGTTGTTATAAATATTGTAAATTACGAAATAGTTCAGCAAATGTCTTTGTCCTCTACAGAATATGCAGAAGGAGTTAACGAATTTAAAAAAGCTGGCTTTACGGAAGTGGTTTCAGAAATGGTAAAACCACCAAGAGTTAAAGAAGCACCCGTACAATTTGAATGTAAAATAAATGAAATTGTAGCTTTAGGAACCGAAGGAGGAGCAGGGAATTTAATTATTTGCGAAGTAGTAAAATTACACATAGATGAATCTATTTTAGATTCTGAAGAAAATATAGACCCAATGAAAATAGATACCGTTGCCCGAATGGGAGGCAATTGGTACAGCAGAGCAAAAGAAGGAATATTTGAAGTACAAAAACCAATAAGAACTATGGGAATTGGAGTAGATGCATTACCAGAATCGATTAGAAACAGTACTATTTTAACAGGAAATGATTTGGGAATTTTAGGAAATTCTGAACGAATTCCAACTGAAGATGAAGTGCGCGAATTTATAAAAGAAGGGATTGCCAAATGTCCTCATATAAATACTGCCAATAAAGAAAATACGCAAAAACAAGCACAAGATATGCTTCGAAAAGGAATAGTTTTTGATGCCTTTAGATTGTTAATGGCAATAGATTTAATGAATATAAAATAGATAATAAATAATAGCAATGGAAGTACAAGGAAAAATAAAATTAATAGGAGAAACTAAAGAATACGGAAATAATGGTTTCAGAAAAAGAGAAGTAGTAGTTACTACTAACGAGCAATACCCACAACCAATAATGGTTGAATTTGTACAAGATAAAACAGATTTGTTAAACAATTTTTCTGTTGGGCAAGATGTAAAAATAAGCATCAATTTAAGAGGAAGAGAATGGACCAACCCTCAAGGAGAAGTAAAATATTTTAACTCTATTCAAGGATGGCGTATTGAAAATATGGCTGGTGCACCTGCAGGTGGAGATATGCCTCCAATGCCTCCGATGGATACAGAAGCTACTTTTGAAGCAGCTCCTGCAACTACAGAAACAAAAACAGAAGGCGAAGACGATTTGCCTTTTTAGAAATAAAAAAACTAGAAAGGTTTCGTTTCAAGAACAGAATCACAATTAAATTAAAAGCCTGAAAATTAACTAACCGTTAATCTTTAGGCTTTTTGTATTTTTATAGAATGAATATTACCAAAACCGTAGAAATTCTTTTTAAAAGGTTGATGCCTTCCCCTTTTGCAATTGCGATTATTTTAACCATTATCACAATGTTATTGGCTTTGTTATTTACAGAAGCACCTACAAATCAATCTCATATTTTAGCAATTTTAGGCTATTGGGAAAACGGTATTTGGAATAGCAACCTTTTAGTTTTCGCTTACCAAATGATGCTGATTTTGGTGCTAGGTCATATTTTAGTATTGAGCAAACCTATGAATACATTAATTGTAAAACTGACCAATTTAGTAAATAATACATCCAATGCAGTATTGTTGGTGAGTGCTTGTACGATGATCGTTTCCTTTTTTAATTGGGGCTTGGGTTTGATATTTGGAGCTATTATGGCTCGTAAAGTTGCCGAAGCTTCACAAATAAGAGGTTTTAAAATTAACTACCCTTTAGTGGGAGCTTCGGGTTATGTTGGGTTAATGATTTGGCATGGAGGCATTAGTGGTTCGGCTCCTTTAAAAGTTGCAGAAAGCGGACACTTGGCAAGTATTATGTCTGGAATTGGAGATTCAAAATTCACAAATCAGTTACCAGATTTAATTCCTTTTAGCGAAACCGTTTTTAGTGGTTTTAACATGATTTTATTCGGAATTCTATTAGTTGTTCTTCCACTATTTTTATACCAAATTGGAAAAAAAGCACCCATTACCAAAGTTAATTTACCTATTTATAAAGGAATAGAAACCAAAGAAACCCAATTAACAGGAGCCGAAAAAATAGACTATTCCAAACTCTTTGGTATTGGCTTTGGAACCTTAGTTCTTTTTACCTTTTTTTATAAATACTACGATTCACTTTCAGAAATGGTCATCACTCCCAATATGCTTAATTTTTTTATGTTGGGCTTGGCATTGGTGTTGCATCAAAATTTTAAAAGTTTTTTAAATGCTGTTGAAGAAGCCATAAAAGGAGCCACAGGAATATTAATACAGTTTCCATTGTATTTTGGAATTATGGGAATTATGCGAGATACCGGAATGGTCGTTCAAATTGCCGATTTTTTTGTAAGTATTGCCACGCCAACAACGCTTCCCTTATTTACTTTTTTTAGTGGAGGATTAGTAAATATTTTTGTGCCAAGTGGTGGTGGACAATGGGCAATACAAGGTCCCATTGTAATAGAATCGGCTTTAAAATTAGGAGTTCCATTACCCAAAGCAATTATGGCATTGGCTTATGGCGATCAAATTACCAATATGTTGCAACCCTTTTGGGCATTGCCTTTATTAGGAATTACCAAGTTAAAAGCCAAAGAAATTTTACCTTATACTTTGCTGTTAATGGTCATTGGAACGGTTATTTTTATGCTAGGATTGTTATTTTTATAAGGAATAGTTAATGCAATTTTTATCACATTCCATTTGGTTTCCAAATCCTGAAGAAGCAAACGAAGATGGGCTACTAGCCATTGGTGGAGATTTGTCGGTAAAACGATTAATGCACGCGTATCGTTCCGGAATTTTTCCTTGGTACGAAAAAGGACAACCTATTTTATGGTGGAGTCCCAACCCCAGAATGGTTTTGTTTCCTGAAAAATTTAAGGTTTCAAAAAGTTTTAGAAAGACTTTAAAAAAAGAGATATTCGAGGTAACTATGAATACTTGTTTTTCCGAAGTAATTAAAAACTGCTCTGAAATTAAAAGAAATGGGCAAAACGGTACTTGGATTACTTCAGAAATGGAACAAGCCTATATTCATCTTCATCAAAAAGGCTTTGCAGTTTCTGTAGAAGTTTGGCAAAATAAAGAACTGGTAGGTGGTTTATACGGAATAAATCTGCCCGAAAAAAAGTTGTTTTGTGGCGAAAGTATGTTTAGCAAAGTGAGCGATGCTTCAAAAGTAGGATTTCAATTTTTGGTAGAATATGTGAAAACTAAAAATTACCAACTCATCGATTGTCAGATGTACACTTCTCATTTAGAGCGTTTAGGAGCAGAAGAAATTCCAAGGAAAGATTTTATGAAATTTCTAAATTGTAGGTAAAATATCACAAAAAAAGAAGTCGTTGGTCGAAAAAATTTGGAAAAACACTTATTTTAAATCATTTTTACTTCCTACATTTTTATCCCCACTTATGTATAAATTTAGATTAGTAGTAGTTTTTATGTGTTTTTCTGTTCTTGGATTTTCTCAATCTGAAAAGAAAACCGATAACAAAGTTGAAATAGATATTGTAAAAGTTTACACGCAAGTTGTAAATGAAGGCTACGGAAATGCACAGATTTACAAAGAATTAGCAAATGCTTGTTATTTTAAAAGTCAATATGCAGAATCTAAAAAATGGTTTGAAATGTTATTTGAAGAAGAAAAAACTACCGACGAAACCTTATTGTATCGTTACAAACAATCTCTAAAAGCTCTAGGTATTTATGATAAAAACAACACCTATTTAGCTGTTAGCGGAACCAATTAAACTTCATTATACCTAAAACATTCTGTTGTGTGATCGTTTACCATTCCGGTGGCTTGCATATGAGCATAAATTACTGTGGATCCTACAAATTTGAATCCTCGCTTTTTTAAATCTTTACTAATTGTATCGCTCAAAGGAGTGTTGGCAGGACACTCATTTAAAGTTTTCCATTTGTTTTTTATGGGTTTTCCATCTACAAATTTCCAAATATAATTACTAAAACTTCCAAATTCTTTCTGAATTTCAATAAAATGTTGAGCGTTGGTAACGGCGGATTTCACCTTCAATTTATTCCGAATAATCCCAGCATCTTGTATAAGAGAAGCTATTTTTTTTTCGGAATAATTAGCAATTTTCCGATAATCGAAATCATCAAAAGCCTTTCTGAAATTTTCACGTTTCCGAAGAATAGTAATCCAACTTAACCCTGCTTGGAAGGTTTCTAACAATAAAAATTCGAATAAAGTTGCATCATCTTTTACCGGAACTCCCCATTCTTTATCGTGGTAAGCCATATACAAAGGGTCGTCACCACACCAAGCACAACGTTGTTTTTCCATCATTAAATTTTGAAAATCTAAGGTAGTAAGTTTTTTGTAAATTCATCGTCTTATGTGCTATGGAAATTATGAATAAAACAAGCATCGAAGTAAACACCTTAGTAAAGGAAAGTTTAAAAAAAGCGGTTTCTTATCAAGAATTTAGAGACCAAGTTGCAAAACATGTTAAAAACGGAACCAGCTCGGGACCCTACCAATCGGAAGCTTTATCGCATTATACTTTATTAAATAATTCGAGAATGAAACGATTGGATAAAACCATAAAAATTGAGGATTCAATAGCTGAAAAGTTTAAAAATTTTAAAGGAAATCAGACTTGGTTAGTTCTTACCGAAAGTTGGTGTGGCGATGCAGCACATTCCATGCCAGTAATGAATAAAGTAGCTGAAATGACTGAGAATATTAATTTGAAAGTTCTTCATCGTGATGAAAACGTAGAACTAATGAATCAGTTTTTAACCAATGGATCCATGTCTATTCCTAAATTAATTGTTTTTGATAATAATACTCAGGAAGTAATAGACAATTGGGGACCATCACCCTCAACAGTGATAAAAATGACTCAAGAATTTAAAGCCAAACACGAAGTTTTAACACCAGAGTTTAAAAAAGAGATCCAAGTTTGGTACAATCAAAACAAAGGAAAATGTATTGCTAATGATATGGTTATGTTGATTAGCTAATAAAAATAAAGAATAAGAAATAATTACTCCTGTCCCGGGAAAACATAAGTAATACTTCCCATTTGAGAAGGCTTGTTCTTATCTTTAGTAAAACGAGCCTTTTTTGCATATTTAATGGCGTTTTCAACCAAGCAGGCATTAGATGTGGTAGAAGATTTAGCATTAAAAGTAACCGAATTTACTAATCCATTTGCACCTACTTCTATATATAAAACAACCTTCCCAAAACCCTCACAAGTATAAACTGGATTTGGAAAATAGGTGGCTTTTCGGTTAACCAGCCGGTAGCTGTTGGTAGAACTTTTGCTGGTGTTTTCTAAAGTGTTTTCAGTTGTATTTGAGTTATCAGGATTCTCTTTTTTTTCTAATTCCACTTTTTCTTCTTGTAAAATAGGTTCTCTTGTATTCGATGATCCTTCAATAGCTTGATCTATTTCTGAAAGTTTTTCATCTAAAGATTCGGGGTTATTAGTTCGTTCATTTTCAATTTCTTCAATAAAATCGGATGCTTCATTATGAATTTGATGAGTTTCAATTTTAATATTTTCGGTTGAAATTGTAGCTAAATTTTCTTCAGGAAACAATTCTTCTAGAGCTAATTCTACTTCATATTCCTCTTCGGGAACAGAATTTGTTTTTGGAAGCTTCATAAAGTAAAGGAATAAATAAAGGTTTCCAACTAATAAAGTAGTGATTGTAAATGCTTTGTATGAATAATTAAATTTCAAGAAATTATTTAATAAAAAAACTTTTACAAAGATACTTATATATTATTTCGAATATAAAAAAGAGCGGAATCTTCTTTAAAAATCGTTGAAGCTAACTTTTTATTATCTCTTCAAATTCCACAATTCCAACAGCATTTTCTACCGAAAAATCACCAATTTTAGTTCTCCGTAAAGCAGAAAGGTGAGCACCATTATTTAATGCTTTTCCAAAATCTTGAGCCAAAGAACGTATGTAAGTTCCTTTGCTACAAACCACTCTAAATTCTACGTTGGGCATTTCAATTTTGGTAATTTCAAATTCTGAAATGTGGATAGTTCGCTTCGGGATTTCAACTTCTTCACCAGCACGAGCATATTCATACAATCGTTTTCCATCCTTTTTTAAAGCTGAAAAAGGGGGAGGTTGTTGTTGTATTTTGCCTATAAATTGTTGCGTTGTACCTTGAATTTCTTCCGAAGTAATTTTAGATACATCAAAAGTTTGGTTTATTTCAGATTCAAGATCATAACTTGGAGTAGTTGCACCAAGTGTAATGGTTCCAGTATATTCTTTTATTTGTGCTTGGTAAGTTTCAATTTTTTTGGTAAATTTTCCAGTGCATAATATTAGCAGTCCTGTTGCTAAAGGATCTAAAGTTCCTGCGTGACCCACTTTTATTTTTTTAATTCCGAAGTGTTGCTTTATCAACCAACGAATTTTATTCACTACCTGAAACGAAGTCCAATTAAGAGGTTTGTCTATTAATACAACCTGCCCAGATTGGTAGTTTTCTTTGGTAAGTTTGTGAGGCTTCAAATTAGATACTTAATTTATAAATAAAAAAATGAATGATAAGTAAAGATATTCCCAAAATAATACGGTAGTAGCCAAATATTTTAAATCCCTTTTTACTTAGATAATCTATAAACGATTTAATAGCGATAAGAGCAACAATAAAAGCGATAATGTTTCCTATAATAAGAAAATTAATTTGGTCGCTATTAAGTTCAAATCCTGCTTTATAATAATCGTAAGTTTTTTTAACTGTAGCTCCCAACATCGTAGGAACAGCTAAGAAAAATGAAAATTCGGCAGCAGTTTTTCTGTTTAATTTTTGGGACATACCACCAACAATGGTCGCTCCACTTCTGGAGGTTCCAGGAACCATTGCCAAACATTGAAAGAAGCCAATTTTTAACGCAGTTGTATAACTAATTTTAGTGTGTTTTGTAGGTTCGTTTTTATCATCAATTTCGTTTTGCTGAAACCAATCATCAACTTTTAGCAAAATAATTCCTCCTAAAATTAATGTGATAGCAACAGTAATAGGGCTTTCTAAAAGAGAATCGATAAGGTCGTTAAAAAGCAATCCTAAAATTACCGCAGGAATAAAAGCAACAAGAAGTTTGAAATAAAAATCTAAGCTTTGAAAAAAACGTTTCCAATAAAAAACAACTACGGCCAAAATGGCTCCTAATTGTATAATTATGGTAAAAAGTTTGGTAAAATCATCTCCGGCAATTTTCATAAATGACGAAGCGATAATCATATGTCCTGTGGAGGAAACAGGCAAGTATTCGGTTATTCCTTCTATAACAGCAAGAATAATTGCGTAGAGGTAATTCATTTATTACTTCTTATTTGGATTTAATAAAATGGCATACATCTCGATAGCAAAGCCTATTAAAATAAGTGTTGGTGCTAATCTAATTCTTCTCCAACTGTAAATTTCAGGATTAAAAACGTTGGGGTCGTCGCTTCCTCCTCCTGCCATTAGGATAAAACCTAAAGCGATAAAACCAATACCAATCAACATAAATTTGTAATTCTTGCGACGAAAAACAAACTGATTTTCACTTTTTTTAATTTCTTTTCTTTTTTGTTCTCCCATAATAATTACCCAAGAAAGTGGGTATCTTTTTTATAAACCTTTATTCAAATTCAGTAAATATAATCTCATCATTTATAGCTAATTGTGATATATGTTCAGAAGTTCCTATCCAATATTTTAGAAGGTGCAAGGTAGCTTTTTTATTTAAATAGTTTTGCCTAAAATATTCTGAAGAGAGGTTTTTATTGCTAACCCGATTAATATAATAACTATCAGCATTTAAATCTACAAAAACAATATTGTTTAGAGTTTGGTACACATCCGTAATAGTAATTTCAATAATGTCGCATTCTTCAGGCTTTGGATTATCAATCACACAACTGTTTAAAAGAAAGATGAAACTTAGTAAAAGGAAAAGTTTTTTCATATTAATAATATAACTCGTCAGTTCGTAAATTCAAGAAACGTTGGGTAGCAAAATAGGTGCTAATCCAAGTAATAAAAATTCCTATTATAAAAATAAAAACAAACAAGGCTCCTATCATTAATTTGCTTTCTATTAAATTTATTTCTGAAAAAGTTTCGTTTAAATAATACAAAACAAACCCCATTCCTATCATAGCTAAAATAGATCCTAATATTCCCAATCGGATGCTTCTCCAAATAAAAGGGCGACGAATAAATGCTTTTGTAGCACCCACCATCTGCATTGTTTTTATGGTAAATCGTTTGGCATATACAGAAAGGCGAATAGAACTATTTATTAAAAGAACTGCAATAAGTAAGAAAACACTACTAACCACTAAAATCCAAAAACTAATTTTCTTGACATTTTCGGTGAGTTTTGCGATTAGTGGTTTGTCATATACTACATCGTCCACAAAATCTTTATTTTTTATTTCGGTAGTAATGTTTTCAATTAATTCTGGTGTCACAAAATCGGCAATTAAATGAACATCAATGCTGTTTTGAAGCGGGTTGTAACCCAAATAATCAATAAAATTTTCTCCAATGGTTTCGCTGTGTTCTTCTGCGGCTTGTTCTTTCGAAACATAAATAGCTTCTTTGGTGTATTCTGCCAATGCCAAACTTTGTTTTAATTGAGTAACTTCCACTTCTTTGGCATCGTTTTTTAAGAAAATAGTTACCGAAATCTGTTCCTTAAAATAATCGGCAACTCTTTTAGAATTAAGTACTAAAAGTCCTAATAATCCTAATAAAAATAATACTAATGAAATACTTATCACTACGGAAAAGTAAGAGGAAATCAGTCTACGTTTTTGGTATTTATCGAATGAAGAAGCCATAAATGTTATAAATTCTAAAGGGTAAAAATACAATTATTTTTAAGCTTTTTTTTTTGGAAATAAGTATTTAAATTTTGGAATTTGAATAATAACGTATAAACTTTTGTCTTTCGTACAATACTCTTAAATTTGCAGCCAAATTATTTCGATTAAATCTCACGTTTTGAGCTACATCGATTTATTGAGTTATACCAACAATTCCCGAATAATAATTATATGAGCGATTATCATTTCAACAGTATTGAAGCCAAATGGCAAAAATATTGGGCAGAAAATCAAATCTTTAAGGCAGAAAATAACAGTGAAAAACCCAAATATTATGTATTGGATATGTTTCCTTATCCTTCAGGTGCAGGACTTCACGTTGGGCATCCGTTAGGTTATATCGCCAGTGATATTTATGCTCGTTATAAAAGACATCAAGGCTTTAATGTTTTACATCCTCAAGGGTACGATTCATTTGGTTTACCTGCAGAACAATACGCTATTCAAACAGGACAGCACCCAGCAAAAACTACAAAAGAAAACATAAAAAGATACAGAGAACAGTTAGATAAAATTGGTTTTTCGTTTGATTGGAGCCGGGAGGTTCGGACTTCAGATTCCGAATATTACAAATGGACACAATGGATATTTATTCAATTATTCGAATCTTGGTATTGCAATATTCACGAACAAGCATTTCCTATTTCAGAATTGATAGAAATTTTTAATGAGGAAGGAAATATAGGACTAAACGCAAAGTGTGGTAATAAACAACCTGAATTTTCAGCCGACATGTGGAATAGCTTTTCCGAAGAAAAACAACAAAAAATATTACTTAATTATCGTCTTACTTACCTAGCAGAAACTGAAGTAAATTGGTGTCCACAATTAGGAACCGTTTTAGCCAATGATGAAATTGTAAACGGAGTTTCAGAAAGAGGTGGTTTTCCCGTTGTTAAAAAGAAAATGACCCAATGGAGCATGCGAATTTCGGTTTTTGCAGAACGTTTATTAAATGGTTTAAATCATTTAGATTGGAGCGAATCTTTAAAAGAAACACAACGAAATTGGATTGGAAAATCGGTGGGTGCTTCCGTAGAATTTAGAGTGGTCAATGAAAAGGAAGAGTTTAAAGGAATTGTTATAAAAACCTTCACCACAAGACCCGATACTATTTATGGAGTAACTTTTTTAACCTTAGCTCCAGAAAACGAATTGGTCGATAAAATAACAACAATAGAGCAGCGAGTTGAAGTTGCAAAATATATTACAACAACCGCAAAAAAGAGTGAACGAGAACGTTTGGCAGATGTAAAAAACATCACTGGAGTTTTTACAGGAGCTTATGCAAAACATCCGTTAACAAAAGAACTTATACCAATTTGGATTGGAGATTATGTGTTGGCTGGCTACGGAACTGGAGCTGTTATGGCAGTGCCTTGTGGAGATCAGAGAGATTACGATTTTGCTAAACACTTTAATATTCCTATAAAAAATATTTTTGAAGGAGTAGATATTTCAGAAAAAGCACATACCGAAAAAGAGGGAACTATTATTGCTAACAGTGATTTTATTAGTGGTTATTCATATAAAGATGCATCCAATAAAGTAATTGAAGCTTTAGAAAAAAACCATCGTGGCGAAAAAGAAATAAATTACCGTTTACGAGATGCTGTTTTTTCAAGACAACGCTACTGGGGCGAACCTTTTCCTGTGTATTACAAAAACGGTTTGCCTCAAATGATTGCCGAAGAATATTTACCAATTAGATTGCCTGAAGTAGAAAAATATTTACCTACTGAAACGGGAGAACCTCCATTAGGTCGTGCAATTAATTGGGCTTGGGATACCAATACCAATAAGATTGTGAACTCCAAATTAATATCCAAAGCCGAATTGGAAGGGTATGAAGACAACGGAATTTATCCTTTAGAATTAAACACTATGCCAGGTTGGGCAGGAAGTTCTTGGTATATGTTCCGATATATGGATGCTTTAAATAATAACGAATTTGCCTCGAAAGAAGCCATGGATTATTGGAAAAATGTCGATTTATATATCGGTGGAAGCGAACACGCAACAGGACATTTGTTGTACTCTCGTTTTTGGACAAAATTTTTACACGACAGAGGGTTTTTAAAAGTAGATGAGCCTTTTAAAAAGTTAATTAACCAAGGAATGATTTTGGGTGAGAGTGCTTTTGTAAATATCATTGATTTAGAATTTAATAATAATGAGAACCCATTAAGTTTAAGGTTAACGTATGCAATTTCTGAAAGTGACTATAAAAAAATAGAACAAGGTGAAATTGAAAAAGTCGATTTAGATATATTTAAAAATCATAAAGAGTTTAAAGATTTTAATTTTGAAATGTTAGACAAATCTTCAGTTGATAAGAAGAATCTCAGAAGGAAACATGTTTTAGTAGATTATGTAGATAACTCAAACATATTGGATTTAGTAGGTGTTAGACAATGGGATCCTGAATTTAACCTGATTGAGTTTGTTTTGAATTTAGATGGAAATTATATTGTTTCCCGTGAAGTGGAAAAAATGTCCAAATCTAAATACAATGTGGTTAACCCAGATGATATTTGTAAACAGTACGGAGCAGATACCTTACGACTTTACGAAATGTTTTTAGGCCCTTTAGAACAAGCAAAACCTTGGAGTACTGCTGGAATTACTGGGGTGCATTCATTCTTAAAAAAGTTTTGGAGACTGTACCATTCCCCCTTTGAAGGGGGTCAGGGGGATGTTTTCAATATTACAGAAAACCCAGCTTCTAAAGAAAGTTTAAAAACTCTTCATAAAACTATTAAGAAAGTTCAAGAAGATATTGAGAATTTTAGTTTCAATACTTCGGTTTCCACCTTTATGATTGCTGTAAATGAATTGACTTCACAAAAATGTACTTCAAAAGAAGTTTTAGAGCCATTACTTATTTTATTGTCTCCTTATGCACCTCATATTGCTGAAGAGCTTTGGAGTAAATTAGGTCATTCAGAAAGTATTTCGACAGCAGCTTTCCCAAAATTTGAAGAGAAATATTTGATAGAAAGCATGAAAAAATATCCAATTTCATTCAACGGAAAAATGCGTTTTACCATGGAATTACCTTTAGATTTGTCCAAAGATGAAATAGAATCTGTCGTAATGTCACACAAAAAAACCATTCATTATTTAGAAGGGAGAACTCCTAAAAAAGTAATTGTAGTTCCGGGGAAAATTGTGAATATTGTAGGGTAACAAGTACTATAAACCCTCGAAGAGTTTAAAACCATTCGAAGGTTTGTTTAATTTGAGAGCTATCTAAAGTTGGCATTTCTTTTAAGATTTGTTTCAGCACAATATTTGCTATCTTTATAATTCGAAATTTTATTAATATAGATATGGGAGGATATTATTTATTAGCAGGAATCATCTTTTTAGTGAGTATGTTTGTTAGTAACCGACTAAAAAGTAAATTTAAAAAGTACTCAAAAATCCAATTAAAAAACGGAATGAGTGGTAGAGAAATTGCTGAAAAAATGCTTTCGGATAACGGAATTTACGATGTGCAAGTTGTTTCTGTAAGAGGTCAATTAACAGACCATTACAATCCAACTACAAAAACTGTAAATTTAAGTGAACCTGTTTATGAACAACGAAACGCAGCAGCAGCGGCAGTTGCAGCACATGAATGTGGTCACGCAGTACAACACGCACAGGCATATTCTTGGTTGACTTTACGTTCTGCTATTGTTCCAGCTGTGGGATTTTCAAGTAAGATATCCAATTTTGTGATTATGGCAGGATTAATTTTAATGTATTCTGGAAGTCAGTTAGGATCTATGTTGTTTTTAGCAGGAATTGGACTTTTTGCTGTAACCACCTTGTTTACTTTTATAACATTACCAGTAGAATTTGACGCAAGTAATAGAGCTTTAGCTTGGTTAGAAAGCAGCCGTATGGTAACTCAAGAAGAACATGCAGGAGCAAAAGACGCGCTTAAATGGGCAGCAAGAACTTATGTGGTTGCAGCTTTAGGCTCATTAGCGACGTTACTTTACTTTATTAGTATGTTTATGGGACGACGGTAACAAAATTCCTGTGATTTATGCTAAGCTTATCGAAGTAATGCAGGAATACTAATTTTATAAACCTTTTTACACCTCTGTCAAAGTTTAAAACTTTGACAGAGGTTTTTTTAGCCCAAATTATCTGGATTATAACCCAAATATTCTTTCTCTTTTTCAGTAAAATAAACTCCAAAAGTTTCCAATTCTTTTAAAATGGGTTCATATACTTCTTTTGCAATAGGTCGTAAAACTCCTGGTGTAGTAATTTCTTTATTCAGTATTTTTAAGGCTGCAATAGCAACGGGAAGACCAACGGTTTTTGCCATTGCTGTATAGGTTTGGTCCTCGCCAATGGTAACCATGCTGCTGTCTATTTGGTGGGTTTCTCCGTTAAGCTCATATCCAAATTTATGATACATTACAATCATGTCTTTATCTTCTTCAGCTAAAGTCCATTTGTCCATTAAAATTTTCTGAAGGGCTTGAGCTGGAGAAGCATTTTTAATCCCTATGGTTTTGGTTTTGTTAAAAATATCTAGTTCCTCTAATTTTTCCCAAATTAAATCGTCTTGATCTATTTTTAAATTATGGCGCAATTTTAAAGCCACAGAATCTGAGGGAGAGTACGGTAGAAATAAATTTACAAACTCGCGATAAGTTAAATTTTCTGAATTTGGAATAATATAGCTATCATCGGTCATTCCTAATTGTACAAAAATGTTCCATGCACGACTAAATCCAACCCTTCTTATGGTCCCTCGATATAAAGTTAATATGTCTTTAAAGCCATAAACATCGTGGTATTTTAGAGAGTTACGGTTGGCATAAACTTCAAATTTTCCAAAGCCTTCAATTTTAATGAGTTCAGTACGTCTAAAAAGTCGATTGTAAGGAATATATTTGTATTTTCCTTCTTGTAAAAATTCGGCAGCACCACCTTGTCCTGCCAATACGACGTTTCTTGGATTCCAAGTAAATTTATAATTCCAAAGATTGTTGTCACTTTCGGGAGCAATTAATCCTCCAGTAAAAGATTCAAAAAGTAAAATTTTTCCACCCTTATCCCGAATGTTGTCTATTACATTCATTGCGCTCATATGGTCTATTCCAGGATCAACACCTATTTCATTCATAAAAACCAATCCTTTTTCTTTTGCTTCATTATTTAAAGCCATCATTTCATCACTAATATATGAAGCAGTTACCAAGTTTTTGTTAAAAGTAATACAGTCTTTAGCAACTTCTATATGAAACCGAGCAGGCAACATCGAGATCACCATATCGCAGCTTTTTACTGCTTCCTCTCTTTGTTCTTTATTAAATACATCTAACAAAATTCCTTTTGCGTTGGGATGGTTTTTAGTGAATTTTTGAGCAGATTCTAAAGAAATATCGCCAATAGTAATAAAAATATTTTCTTCGGAAGATTTGTTTAATAAATAACGGATTAAACATGTAGCTGATCTTCCTGCTCCAATAATTAATATGTTTCTCATTTGGTGTGTTTTCGTAGATTTGTATTCAAATAAAACTTAGCGAATTTACTAAATAATAACCTTTATAAAGATGAATTTTAATAAAAAAATTGTGGCTACTGCTGCTATTTTAGGAGCGTTAACCATTGCAATTGGAGCCTTTGGAGCACACGGATTAAAAGAGTTGGTAAATGCCAAAGCCATTGCAACATTCGAAACAGGAGTACGTTACCAAATGTATCATGTTTTTGCCTTATTAATACTTGGTTTTGCTTCTAGTTTATCTGCTTCAACCCAAAAGTGGGTGTTTCGGTTTTTTGTAATTGGAATTTTCTTCTTTTCAGGATCCATATACTTACTTTCCTTAAATGAAATACTTCCTTTTAATGTAAAATCGATAGGATTTATCACGCCAATTGGAGGTTTATTTCTAATAATTGGATGGTTGCGATTGGCTTATGGTATAATTGTGAATAAATAAATGCAAAAGTTAACATAATTAATGGTTAGTTTTACTAGAATTATTAATTTTGCAATCCACAACAACAACAAAAAATAGTTATGGTAGATAAAAACCAAACTGCAAAAATGATTTCGTTGGATAGTTACGGAATTAAAAACGCAAAAGTTAACTATCAACTTACCCCAAAAGAACTTCAAAACGAAACGTTAACGAAAGGACAAGGAAAAATAGCCAGTAGCGGTGCACTTGCTGTAAACACAGGTGAATTTACTGGTAGATCTCCTTTAGATCGTTTTATTGTAAAAGATGAAGTAACCAAAGATAAGGTTTGGTGGGGCGATATAAACATACCTTTCTCGCCAGAAAAATTTGATGCCCTTTATAATAAGGTAACTAACTATCTTTCTGAAAAAGAAGTATATGTTAGGGACAGTTATGCTTGTGCAGACAAAAATCACAAACTAAATATTAGAGCTATTAACGAACATCCTTGGATGAATTTGTTTTCCTTTAATATGTTTTTACGTCCTACGGAAGAAGAATTAGAAAATTTTAATCCAGAATGGTTAATTGTAAATGCACCAAATTTTATGGCTAACCCAGAAGAAGACGGAACGCGCCAACACAATTTTGCCATCTTAAATTTTGAAAGAAAAATTGTATTAATTGGAGGTACCGGTTATACAGGTGAAATTAAAAAGGGAATTTTCTCAGCGTTAAACTTTATTCTTCCAGTTTATAAAAACACGATGCCAATGCATTGTTCTGCTAATGTTGGTGAAAATGGAGAAACAGCTATTTTCTTTGGTTTGTCAGGTACAGGAAAAACAACCTTGTCTGCCGATCCAAAAAGGAAATTAATTGGTGACGACGAACATGGTTGGACGTCCGATAATACTGTTTTTAATTTTGAAGGAGGTTGTTACGCAAAAGTAATTGACCTTTCTGAAGAAAAAGAACCAGATATTTTTCACGCAATAAAAGAAGGTGCAATTTTGGAAAATGTAGTTATGGATGAAAATGGAGAGGTAGATTTTGAAGATGTATCCATTACTCAAAACACACGTGTTAGTTATCCTATTTATCATATTGAAAATATTCAAGTTCCTTCTATAGGTAAAAACCCTAAAAATATTTTCTTTTTAACTGCAGATGCATTTGGAGTGCTTCCTCCTATATCGAAACTTACACCTGGGCAAGCAGCTTATCATTTTATAAGTGGATATACGGCTAAAGTTGCAGGAACAGAAGAAGGAGTAAATGAACCATTACCAAGCTTTTCTGCTTGTTTTGGAGCTCCGTTTATGCCGCTTCATCCCACAAAATATGCAGAGATGTTAAGCAAAAAAATGAAGGATGCAAACGTAAATATTTGGTTGATAAATACGGGTTGGACAGGTGGTCCTTATGGTATAGGAAGTAGAATGAAACTAAAATACACTCGAGCTATGATTACTGCAGCTTTAGAAGGAAAATTAGACAATGTTGAATACAAGAAACATGTAGTTTTTGGACTAAATATACCACAAACTTGTGAAAATGTACCATCTGATGTTTTAAATCCTAGAACAACATGGGAAAACAAAGAAGCTTATGATGAAAAAGCCAATGAGTTGGCAGTATCTTTTAAAAAGAACTTTAAAAAATATGAAGAATATGCCAATATTGAAATTTTAAAAGGAGCACCTATAGCAGGATAGCTGTAAAATTAATTTCTAATAATAAAAAGAGGCTTGATTTATTTATAAATCAAGCCTCTTTTAGTTTGTGATATATAGAGCTATCTATTTTCTTTTGTTTGCTTCTTTTATGTATTTTTCTAAAGCCATAGTCATAGAAGGAGTTTCGGGAGTTGGAGCCTTAATGTCTATTCGCAAACCTCTTTCGGTAGCAGCTTTTACGGTAGTATTTCCAAATACAGCGATACGAGTATCATTTTGTTCAAAATCTGGAAAGTTTTCATACAAAGATTTAATTCCACTCGGACTAAAAAACACTAAAATATCATAATAAACATCTTTTAAATCTGAAAGGTCACTAACAACAGTAGTAAAAAAAGTAGCTTTTTTCCAAGTTACCCCTAATTCGTTCATTAATTTTGGAACTTCAGGTTTTAGCTTATCTGAAGAGGGAAGTAAAAAAGTTTCTGTTTTATATTTTTTGATAATAGGTGTAAGTTCTGCAAAAGTTCTTTTTCCTACGTAAATTTTACGTTTTCTATAAACCACATATTTTTGTAAGTAATAAGCAACGGCTTCACTTTGGCAAAAATACTTCATAGAATCTGGTACAGTAAAACGCATTTCTTTAGCAATTCTAAAGAAATGATCAACAGCATTTCTGCTGGTTAAAATAATTGCTGAATATTTTGATAAATCTACTTTTTGAGCACGAACTTCTTTGCTGGACACACCTTCTACGTGGATAAAACATCTAAAGTCAATTTTAACCTTTTGTCTATCAATCAAATCGAAATAAGGAGAGTTTTCTACCGTAGGTTCTGGTTGAGAAACCAAAATTGTTTTCACTTTCATACAAGACAAATTTATTAATTAACCCTCTTTATACTATCGTTTTATAGAGTATTAAATAGGGCGAAATTTCGAGTGTGCAAAGATACAACAAAAAATAAAAGAAATTACTAAATAATAAACTTCTGTGTTTTTTGTAACTATAAACCAGAATAATACAGTTAAACAGTACAAAAAAAGCCGAGATAATGATTAAAATTTCTTGATTATATTTAACAGAATAGTATAAAAATAAATTAGTAAAAAGCAATAAAATAGCTAACAGATTCCTGTAAGCTAATTTTTCGTAAGTATATTGGTCTATTAATTTTTCTATTGAAAAAATATTACCAATTATTTTTTCAACACTCACTTTAGTAAAAACAAAAACAAGTATAAAAGTAACAATTTGTATAAAAATCCTAAAATTAGCTTCAGAATCTTTCAAATAAAATAAAAAACTAAAAAGGGAAAGTGATAATATTTGATTGGCGAAAAGCAAAAAATTAAAAGAGTTGGTAAGTTTTTCATATTTACCCTTTGTAATAAAAAAATTATTTGAAACAGGGAGGTGTATTAAATCTACAAAACGCTTAGGGTACAACGCTTTTACAATAGTTATCAAAACAATACATCCTACTAGGACAAGGGTTTCCCAATTTAAATTTGTTATAGATCTTTCAATATATTGCATCAGATATTTTTACGGTATAAAGGTAGTATTTTTTAAATCGTGAAATGAATGCATTTACAATTTCATTCACATTTTATATCCTAAAAAAAAGTACATTTGTTGAAAATTGTGGATATGTCTAATGCCCTAGTGGTTATTCCAACTTTTAACGAAATTGAAAATATCGAAAGAATCATTCGGTATGTGTTTTCATTGCCTAAAAAGTTTGATGTTTTAGTTGTTGATGATAACTCACCAGATGGTACTCCCAAAGCTGTTGAAAAGCTATTTCAAGAATTTCCTAATCAGCTTTTTATTGAAAAAAGAGAAGGAAAATTAGGTTTAGGAACTGCTTATATTCATGGTTTTAAATGGGCATTACAAAGAGACTACGAATTTATTTTTGAAATGGATGCCGACTTTTCCCATAATCCAGACGACCTAATAAAACTCCTAGATGCTTGCGATAAAAATGGTGCAGATATGTCTATAGGTTCGCGTTACAAAACGGGAGTAAATGTAGTTAATTGGCCTATGAGTAGGGTGTTACTTTCGTGGTTGGCTTCAAAATACGTGCAATTTATTACAGGTATGAATATACATGACACTACCGCTGGTTTTGTATGTTATAAACGAGAAGTTTTAGAGAAAATAAACTTGGATAAAATTCAGTTTGTGGGATATGCTTTTCAGATTGAAATGAAATTTAAAACCTACCTTCACAAGTTTAATATTGTTGAAGTACCTGTAATTTTTACTGATAGAATTGAAGGAGAATCCAAAATGAGTGGCGGAATTATTTCGGAAGCAATTTTTGGAGTAATTTCTATGAAGTTTAGAAGTATGTTTACAAAATATGAAATTTAAAAATGAAGACATTAATTAAAAACGCACAAATTGTAAACGAAGGAACCATTTTTAAAGGTGATGTTTTTATTGAAGGGGATTGTATTGTCGAAATTGCAGATAGTATTAGTGCAAAAACTTCAGACACTAAAATAATTGAAGCGGAAGGGAAATATTTACTACCAGGACTAATTGATGATCAAGTTCATTTTAGAGAACCAGGACTTACCCATAAAGCAAACATCGAAACCGAATCTAGAGCAGCTGTGGCTGGCGGAATTACTTCGTTTATCGAAATGCCAAATACAGTTCCACAAGCTACTACCATTGATAAGTTAGAAGAGAAGTTTACAAGAGCTTCAGAAACTTCTTGGGCAAATTATAGTTTTATGTTTGGCGGAACCAACGATAATTTAGACGAAATATTAAAAGTTGATGCCAACAAAGTTGCAGGTTTAAAATTATTTTTAGGCTCTTCTACCGGAAATATGTTGGTGGATAATCCCGAGGTTTTAGAAGAAATATTCAGTAAAACTAATTTGTTAATTTCGGTGCATTGTGAAGATGAAAAAACCATTCAGGATAATTTAAAAAAGTATTTGGAAGAATATGGAGATGATATTCCTATTAAGATGCATCCAAAAATTAGATCTGAAGAGGCCTGTTATTTATCTTCTTCAAAAGCAATTGAATTGGCTAAAAAAACAGGAGCAAGGTTGCATGTTTTTCACCTTTCAACAGAAATTGAAACACATTTATTCTCCAATAAACTACCCCTTTCAGAAAAGAAAATTACTTCCGAAGTATGTGTACATCATCTTTGGTTTACGGAGGAGGATTACAAAACAAAAGGCACCAAAATAAAATGGAATCCAGCTGTGAAAACCCAAAAGGACAAAGACGGATTGTGGAAAGCCTTATTAAATGATAATATTGATGTTTTTGCCACAGACCATGCACCACATACTTTAGAAGAAAAAAACAACGTTTATACCAAGGCTCCTTCAGGTGGACCTTTGGTGCAACATGCCTTGGTGGCTTTGTTAGAAATGCATCATAAAGGAAGAATTTCATTGGAAAAAATTGTGGAAAAATCGGCTCATAATCCAGCCATATTATTTCAGATTAAAGATAGAGGATTTATAAAGGAAGGCTATAAAGCCGATTTAGTTTTGGTAGATTTAATGAAACCATGGACGGTAAATAAAGAAAATATTTATTATAAATGCGGCTGGTCTCCTTTTGAAGGAACTACCTTTAAATCGAGAATTTCGCACACTTTTGTCAACGGAGTTTTAGCATACGAAAATTTTAAATTTCCGAATAGAACTATTGGTGAACGTTTAACTTTTAATAGATAAGAATGATGGAAGAAGACGGAAGATTGAAGAATAAAGACCGAGGAAGGAAGACGGAAGACCGAAGATTGAAAAAAGTAACATTTACCTTAAGTTTTATTTTGGTGCTATTATTTTCGTGTCAAAATGTAAAAAAACCAGAAAAACCAGAAAATCTGATTCCTAAAGAAAAAATGGTTAATATATTAAGTGACCTTTATATTAGTAATGCTGCCAGAAATGTAAACAATAAACGTATTATAAAAGCAGGAATACAATTAGATTCATTAATTTATACAAAATTTGAAATTGATAGCCTTCAGTTTGTAGAAAGTAATGCTTTTTACAGTTCAAATTTAAAAGTTTATGGCGAAATGTTAACTCAGGTTCAAGAGAAATTAAAGTTTCTTCAGAAAGAAAAGGACAGTCTTTATAAAATTGCTAAAAGAGAAGATTCTATCCAAAAAGCAAAAACAGATTCATTAAATGAGTCTGTAAGTAAAAACTAACTCTTATCTCTTAAATAGTTACGACAAACTCGTTCAATCGTTTTTTGGTAAGGTGTGTATGTAAAATCGATAGCTCTTTCAATTTTTGAAGCATCGTAAAACGATTGGTTATACAAACTTCTAACAGTAGCTTTTAATAATTTTCGTTTGGTTCTAAAAATTTTATTAGAAAACCAATCAACACTGGCAAAAGCTATCATTAACTTTTTTGATATGGTTTTTTGTGGAGCTTTTTTGTTAAGATTATCTGCAATTTTTGAAAGAAATTCTCGGTAACTAATATTTTTTCCAACTAAAATAAAGTGGTCATTTTTAAGATCGCTTTTTAATAATAAAACCATTGCTTTGGCAACATCTTGTACATCTACCATACCAACGCCACCAGTGGTAAAATATTTTACTCCTTTGTTTACGGTACGTAGAATTCCGCCGCTAGCAGAACTCCAAATCCCTTCACCCAAAATAACACCTGGATGTACAATTACAGCATCTAAGCCTTCTTGTGTTCCTCGCCAAACTTCCATTTCGGCATCGTGTTTAGTGATGGAATAAACACTGTTTTTATCTTCGGGATTAAATTCTACTTCCTCATTAATCAAATCTCCATTATTTGAACTTCCCAAAGTAGCAATAGAGCTTATGTAACATAGTTTTTTTACACCTTCCGAAAGGCAAAAATTAACCATATTAGCAGTTCCTTCTACATTTACTTTTTTAAGAACCCGCAAATGTCTTGGGTTGAAACTGATATACGCTGCACAATGATATACGTAATCTATACCAACAAATGCTTTTTTTAATGAAGGTACATCGGTAATATCTGCCTCGATCCATTCTACCTTTTTAAAGAGGTTTTCAAAATCGTTGGTGTAATAAGAAAACACGTTTTTTACGGCTTCTAAATCGCTTGATTTTCTATGAATGGCTCTAACCTGTTCGCCACTGTTTACCAAAGTGTATAATAAATGTGCTCCTACGAGTCCAGTTCCTCCTGTTACTAATATCATTTAGCTAAAGTAGGAATATTATTTACAAGATTTATTAATTATGAGAATTTGAATAGTCATTGACCACTTTGTTAGCAAGTTTTTTTACTTCAGCTTTTAAATCTGAATCTATTTTAGGTGCTATTTTATTGATGTCTTCTATTTGAAATAAATCTGCATTCATAAGTATTTCAAATAAAGAATTAATATCATATCTTCCAATAGAATTCAAATTTTTAACAGTGGTGTTAATCACTTCTTCTTCAGTTTTACCAGAATTTTTTAGGTTTGAATAATTTACAGTAACCTTTTTTAATAAACAAGAAGTAGCGTCTGATTCTTTTTTACAAGTTTCAATTTCCGATTGAAATCCTGTTAAGCCAACTTCTATTTTATTACTTGTTTTTTGTTCTAATGCATAAATTTGTAAAGGATAAACTTTTTTATCTATAGCTTTATTAAAATCTTTTAGTAGAAAAGTTTCTTTTTCGTTATTAGCCTTAAATATTACATCTTTATTATTACTTAAATATTTAAAAGTTTCCTCTTGAGAGACAATGTTTGTTCCTAATTTATTAAAAATTCCAGTTCCTTCAGAATTTGATTTGTACCAAGC
Source organism: Flavobacteriaceae bacterium (assembly GCA_027080135.1). Lineage (GTDB taxonomy): Bacteria > Bacteroidota > Bacteroidia > Flavobacteriales > Flavobacteriaceae > Marifrigoribacter. The sequence goes on from JALWUJ010000033.1 coordinate 25,299, forward strand.
TCCATGTTCAAATTTTTCGGGTAATAATTCTGCGTTATAAAAGGAATTTGCATTCTTTATTTTAAAATCTTTTAAAAGATATATTTCTTGTTTTGTAGTTAAATAGACATACAGGCTATTTTCAACCCAAAACGATTTACCTTTTAAATTCACTCCATTTTTATATAAAAAATACTCGGTATTCTCGGTATTTTTTTTCCAAACCAATCCATCAGGAATTTCATCATCTTTTTTGGCTATAATAGGAGTACTTTGTGATTCAGTAATTTTATCAGCATTTTTAGGTATAATTGAAGTACTTATTGATTCAGTAATTTCACCATTCTTATAAATGTCTTCATATTTTACCCCTTTTTCATAATCGTAAAAATCATTTTTTCCGTGTTGTTTACCGTCAAGCCAATTTCCAACAAATTTATTTCCATTTTTATAAGTAAAAGTACCCCATCCTGCCATATTTCCATTGTTAAACATTCCTTTGTAAACACCTCCATTTGCCGAATAATATTCACCTTCTCCTTGTTGAAAGTTTTTCACCCATTTGCCTTTATAGTAGTTACCATTTGTCCAGTAATATGTGCCTTCTCCTTGCTGAAAACTTTTTTCCCATTCACCTTCATAGTATTCACCATTTTTCCATGTCATTTTCCCTTTTCCCTGTAACCAACCATTTTCAAAATTACCCTCATAAACGCTTCCATTTTCAAATTTTTTCTTTCCATATCCATTTTGGCAATCTCCTTGAATGCATTCTGTTTTTGCAAAACTCGTGTCTAATGTAGTACTGATTAATTTTCCTTCAGAATAAATTTGAATGTAATTTTCATTTAATTCGGAATTATAATATTTAATTTCTCCATCAAATTTATTGTTTTTAAAGTTTCCAGAATACTTGTCACCAAATCGGGTAACAAAAACTCCTTTTCCATTCATCTCACCATATAAATACTCACCAGTATAAGTATCACCAAGTTTGGATTTGTAGTTTCCTTTTCCATCTTTAAGACCAAAATAAAAAGAGCCATCATAAATATCACCATTATTATAGACAAAAATTCCATTACCATTTTCACAATTGCCAGAAACGCAGCCAGAACCTATAATAACTGTTTCTGTTACATCGTTTTGATATTGTTTGTACTTCTCTTCTATAAAAGTTAAATCGTAATTATTGTTTCCTGTTGTTTTTCCATTTTTATAAGTTAATTTTCGAGTAGTAAATGTAATTATATCGTCACTATAAGGACTTTTTTCAATTTTCAATTTTTGAGTCCAATTTCTATTTTTATCTTTGGAATAATAATAATAAATCAAAGTTGGTGTTTTTGGATTACTTTTGTAAGTTTCCCTTTGTAATTCTAGTAAACCATCAGGATAATATGTGTAAAATAT
>JALWUJ010000034.1 GCA_027080135.1 Flavobacteriaceae bacterium
ATATACGTTAATGCTGTGTTTTGACTTAAATCCAGACTGCTTATATTATTATTATAAGCTTCAATACGCGTTAATAGTGGGTTTAAACTCACATTTAAAGCTGTCATTAGATTATTTCCACAATTTAAACGATTTAATGATGTACTATAACTTACATCAATTCCTTCCAAAAGATTATTATCACAATCTAACCTAGTTAAATTGGTATTTGCTCCTAAATTCAAAAATGCTAATTGATTAAAATTACAAAATAAAGAAGCTAAAGAAAGGTTCTGACTTACATCCAATACTGATAGCTGATTATCACTGCAATCTAGATAAGTTAATGCTGAATTTTGACTTACATCTAAATTGGTAAGGTTATTAAAATCGCAATACAATGTTTGAAGAGCTGTAAAATCTTCAATTCCTGTTGCATCTGAAATGTTTAAACTACTAATATTTAGACTCGTTACACCATTAATGTTTGCCGTAAGTACATAATCGTCATTAGGGATACCGTTTCCCATAAAATTTGCTTCCAGAAAAGCTTCAAAATTATCATCTGGTACATAGGTTTCATCGTAATGACAATCTTCGCTGAAAGTACTTGGAGGATCAATTCCTCCTAACCAATTTGCATTGCTATAAGCGGCATTATCAACTTCAATACAATATAAGTTTGGATTGTTTACAGCACTGAAGTAAGTTATATTTACATTATTTCCATTTTTTAAATTCAATAAATTTAATTGATTACTAGAACACTCCAAACTAGTTAAAGCAGTATTTAAAGTAAGGTCTAAACTTGTTATTTGAGTTCCTAAACAATCTAAACTAACCAATGCTGTATTTTGCGATACATCTAAACTAGTAATTGGATTAACTTGACAAATTAAGTTTTCTAAAGCTAAATTTTGAGAGACATCTAAATTAGATAATTGATTATCACCACAATATAAAGTCAACAAATTTGTATTTTGTGTAACATCTAAACTGGTAATGTCATTATTCATACAATACAATGATGTTAAAGCTATGTTTTGTGTTACATCTAAACTTGAAAGGTTGTTAAGAGTACAAGATAAAGAGGTAAGTGCCGTATTTTGACTAACGTTTAAATTGGTTAATTGGTTATAGTTACAATTCAGAGATAGTAAGGCTGTATTAGAGCTTAAATCTAAGCTCGTTAGATTGTTTAAACTACAATTTAACACCTCTAATGCAGTGAAGTCTTCAATTCCTGTTAAATCTGTTATACCACCAAAAACATCTAAATTAGTAACGGTGTTAATATTTGCTGTAAGTACATAGTCATCTAAAACAGTATCATAACCTAGATCAATTAATCTTTGTTCAAAAATATCGTCTGGCACATAGGTTTCAAAATAATGGCAATTTTCACTAAAACTACTAGCAGGATCTATGTTTGTCCAGTTGGTGGTACTGTAAGCTGCGTTATCTACTTCTATACAAATTAGGTTTGGATTTGCAGAAGTATTGTAATAAAAACCTGGAATGTTAGTGTTGTTACCATTTTTCAAGTTGACTCTTTCTAACAAATTATTATTAAAGAAAAATCTTTCTAATAATGTATTTTGACTTACATCTATGGAAGTTAATTGGTTGTTAAAACCACTAAGAATTACTAATGAAGTATTCGAGGTTAAATCAATATTTGTTATTTGGTTGTTATAAAAATATAAAGCATCCAAAAGTAAATTTTGAGAAACATCCAAACCATTAAGTAAGTTATCACCACAGCCTAGAAAAGTTAGTACTGTATTTTGACTTACATCTAAATTGGTGAGTAAATTTTCACTACATCCTAAAGTATCTAATGAAGAATTTTGAGTAACATCTAAATTTGATAATTGATTTGATGTACAATTAATTTCGGTTAATAAAGTGTTTTGAGTAACATCTAGATTTGTTAATGAATTATTTGAACAACGCAATATGGTTAGTGCAGCATTTTGAGTAATATTTAAATTGGTTAATTGATTATTGAAACATCTCAATTCTGATAAATTCAAATTTTGCGATACGTCCAATGACGTTAATTGATTATTATCACAATATAAATTTGTTAATGAAACAAAATCTTCAATACCAGTTAGGTCTGAAATATTTTGTCCAGAAACAATCAAGTAAGTAACCGTATTTATATTTGCTGTAAGTACATAATTATCATTTGCTATTCCATTACCCATACCATTTGCTTCTAGATAAGCTTCAAAATTATCATCGGGAACATAAGTTAAATTATCATTTGGTGCGATTATTACGTCAAAAGCAACACCAGATGGCATAGTACTTAAATCTTCATTATAAATTGCCCAACGGGTTCCAGTGTACCAAACACCAGTTGTTTTATTTAAATAAACATTTGAACTTGCCCCATTTACTCCATAATAATGCGAATAAACAAAAGTTGCATTGGGGTTGTTATTTAAAGCTGGATGATCTAAAATTGTATAATTTCCAGAGATATTTCCAGCAGCAGATTGATGTGTAAAACGCTGAACACCATTACCAGAACCATTAACTAATATTTTGAAAGCTGCATTGTTCGGAATTGGGTTTAACCCTTCTTCATAGATTTCTCTTCTACTAATGGAAGTCTCATAATAAAACCCATAATTTTGATTGTTATAAACACTATTTGGATTAAAATAATTAGACATTACGGCATAAGGACCTGGGTTTTGGTTGTTAAAATTAACATCATCTATTACCGTTAATGAAGGTGCCGAACCTTGGTTAGCTACCGAAGCAACATGAGTTATAACATTACTCGAATTAGCAATATACACATTATAACTACTACCAATTGTTAATGCAGAAGCGTCTTCATTATAAATAGCCCATCTACTATTTCCTCCATTATACCAAAGTCCCGTTACTTTATTATTGTAAGTTCCGCTTCCACCTCCAGGATTATAGGTATGAACAAATACTAAACCTGCGTTTGGATTTCCGTTTAAATCTGGATGGTCTATATACGTAACATTTCCAGATGTGTTTGAAACGGTTGCCGTATGAACATAAATTCTGTCTTGAGCTGTAATTACAGTACCAATTAATAATAACAAAAGTGTAGTTAGAAATTTCATGATAATATTTTTTTTGTTAAGCAATATTATCTTATATCTTACACAAAGAGATTTACTAATGTAACAAAACGTTACACTTATGTAACATAAAGGCTATTGGTATTTTTTTGAATAATCAGAGGGAGTAGTATGATACACCTCTCTAAAACTTTTTATAAAATAACCGAGATTGTTAAAACCAACGCTGTATGCTATTTGTGAAATATTCTCGTTAGATGATTTTAGCATTTGAGCAGCTAATTTAATTCTGTTTATCCTAATAAATCCCGAAGTAGATAAACCTGTTAATGCTTTTAATTTTCTGTGAAGTTGCATTCTGCTCATTCCAACATCCCGACTAAATTCTTCTATCGTAAAAGAAGATTCTACTAATTTTAAATCCAATACTTTTTTAATGCGTTTAAAAAATTCTTCTTCGGTAGAATTAATAGCTATGTTTTTTGGTTTTAAAAAAGCATCGTTTAAAAATCGTTCTTTGAGCTTCTTCCTATTTTCAAGGATTTTTTTAACTTTTAAAAGAAGTAAATCCTCATTGAATGGTTTTGTAATATAATCGTCCGCACCTTTTTTTATTCCTTCCATTTCGCTTTCTATATCGGATTTTGCCGTTAATAATACTATTGGAATATGGCTTGTTCGTACGTCTGTTTTTAATTGATTACAAAGGGCTATACCATTTTTCACAGGCATCATTACATCACTTATTATAAAATCGGGTATTTGCTTTAGTGCTATATCTACACCTTCTTGTCCGTTTTTGGCTTGAAGAATTTTATAATTGGTTTTAAAAATTGAAGTTATATAATCTCTCACTTCCAAGTTGTCTTCAACAAGTAATAAAATAGGTTTTTCTGAATTTAAACCAAGGTTATTATCGTTAACTCCATTGATATCCTCATATTGCTCTTCTGTTGAATGTTCGATGATTTCATTATCTGTAAATACAGATTTACTAATAGGAATTTCCAATTTAAAAACAGTCCAATAATTATCTAAATTCGCCACTGAAATTTTTCCTTTATGAAGTGTAACTAAATTTTTAACAAGCGATAATCCAATGCCTGTACCCTCTTTATTTTGCTTATTCGATTTATAAAAACGATTAAATATTTTTGATAGTTCTTCTTTAGAAATTCCGCCACTCGAATTTTTTATTTGAAAATGAAACTGATTGTTTTTAACAGTTGCAAGACATTCAATCTCACCATTTTTGGGTGTAAATTTAATAGCATTTGAAAGTAAATTGGTAATTATTTTTTCAATAGCATCTTTATCAAACCAGACACATTTTTCGGTTAAAGTTACAGAATTTTTATATGAAATGTTTTTTTGTTTTGCTGAAAAAGAAAAACTCTCAATCAAAGAATTGATAAATAAGAGTAAACTGTTTTTTGAAACTTTTAGCTTCATTTCACCCGATTCTATTTTTGAAATATCCAAAAGTTGATCAACCAAGCCAAGTAACCTTTTAGAGTTTCGTTGCATCATTTCCAAATTGTTGCGTTCATCAGGACTTAAGGTGTCTTTTTTTAATTGCTTTTGAATAGGTCCTGAAATCAAGGTTAAAGGAGTTCTAAATTCATGAGAAACATTAGTGAAAAAATTTGTTTTTGCTTTGTTTAATTCTTTTAATTTCCGGTTTACTTTTTTTCTGTTTTGTAGTTGAAGGTAGAAGAATAAACCTGCAATTGTTAGTAAACCTATACCGCCCAACAACAAATATAATTGGTTCTTTTTTTGTTGTTCTACTAGCTGATTTTGGGTTTTTAAAAGAGCTATTTCCCGTTCTTTTTTGCTGGTTTGGTATTTTGTTTCGAGCGTTTGTAAATTTTTAATATTTCTCAACGAATTTAAGCTGTCTTTTACTACATTATACTTAAATAAATAGTTGTTAGATAATGCAAACTCATTTAATTGTTGGCAATTTTTAGCTAATAATAAATAGGCTATTTCACGACCATTTAGATTTTTATTTTTTTCGGATAATTGTAACGCTTCTTTTGCGTATTCTATACTATATAAATAACTTTTATTTTCATAATAAGCCTTAGCCAATAAAGTTTTTACTTCTATAATAGCGGTTGGATTATTTCCACTATAATTTATCTTTTCAGCTTCTAATAGTGTTTTAATTGCTAAGGCAATATTGTTGATTTTAAAATATGCTTTTCCTAACGAATTAGTTGAACGCCCTATAAATTCATCATTTCCAGTTGTTTTAAAATATTCTACTACAGTAATAAGTTGAGGTATAGCTTCTTCATATTTTTCTTGTTTCAATGCAATTTCAGCTAATTTTAAATTAACTACTTCTACACCAAAAGTTACTCCGGTTTCCTTGTAATATTGTTTTACTCTTTCAAAGTATTTAATGGATTTATAATAGTTTTCTGTTTTAAAGTAAATATTTCCTAAATTGAAAAGTGTATTTCCATAGTCAATATTTCTTACATTTTGTTTGGTAAAAATTGAATCTGCTTTTTGCAAGTTTTTTATTGCAAAATCCAGTTGTTCTTTTTTATAATAAATAAGACCATAATTTACATAAACTATTCCTTGCTTAATTATATTCTTTGTTTTTATAACAAGATTCTCAGCTATTTCATTATGTGTAATTGCTTCTTCATATTTTGATTGAGATAAGTAAGCTGTAGATAATTCTAACTGATAATTTATGTTAAGGTCTATATTTTTAAGTAATTTTGCATAATAAATTGCTTTTTTATAATTGTAAATTGAACTATCTAATTTTACAATAGATTTATAATAATTTCCTTTAGCGAAATGTGCTTCTGCTAAACCGTAATCTGAATTATTATTTCGAGAAAATTCAAATAATTTATCACAATAAAACAATGCCGAATCCCTATCTTGATATAAATACTCATGGCTAATTTCAGAAAGTGCATCAATCCTATGTGTGATACTAGGAGAAGTCTTTTTAAACTCTTGTTTTAAGGAATCCAAACGTTCAAAATCTTGTGCAGAAAGTGTATTAATAAAAAGAAATAATATAAAAATCCATTTTATGTTCATAAAGCCTGTTTACATTGCATTAAATTTAAGTGTTTTTTTTTAAAATTATAAAATTGCTTAATTCTAAAATAATAACAAAGACAAAATGTCTGTATAAACCTACCTATATCAGCCATTTTGACTGAATAAATAATTGGTTCATAATTTGATTATCCAATCATGAAAAAATAGATAAACCCCCTTTTATAGGAATAAAACATAAAGACATGAATTTAAACAATTATACCATTAAATCGCAAGAAGCCATTCATCAAGCACAGCAACTTGCTCAAAGCTTAGGTCATCAACAAATTGAAAATGAACACATTTTAAAAGCCATTTTTGAAGTAGATGAAAATGTAACTCCATTCATATTAAAAAAATTAAATGTGAATTTGGACTTACTAAATCAAATACTAGATAAACAATTAGAAAGTTTTTCAAAAGTATCTGGTGGCGATATAATGCTTTCAAGAGACGCTGGAAAAACCCTAAATGAAGCAAGTATTATCGCTAAAAAAATGAACGATGAATACGTATCCATCGAGCATTTATTATTGGCAATATTAAAAGCTAAAAGTCCAATTTCGCAAAGCCTAAAAGACCAAGGCGTTACCGAAAAAGGGATGCTTGCAGCCATTGAAGAACTACGAAAAGGCGATCGAGTAACTTCGCAATCTGTCGAAGAAACTTATAACTCACTTAGTAAATACGCAAGAAACCTTAACGAATTAGCTGCCTCAGGAAAACTAGATCCAGTAATTGGTCGTGATGAAGAAATTAGAAGAATCCTTCAAATTTTATCTCGTCGTACCAAAAACAACCCTATGCTAGTAGGCGAACCTGGAACAGGTAAAACTGCCATTGTCGAAGGCTTAGCCCACCGTATTATCGCAGGAGATATTCCCGAAAACCTTAAAGATAAAATTATTTTCTCTTTAGATATGGGAGCATTAATCGCAGGTGCCAAATACAAAGGAGAATTTGAAGAACGCCTAAAAGCAGTAATTAAAGAAGTAACCACAAGCGACGGAAACATCGTGTTATTTATCGATGAAATCCACACACTTGTTGGAGCTGGTGGCGGACAAGGAGCTATGGATGCCGCCAATATTTTAAAACCCGCTTTGGCTCGTGGAGAGCTTCGTGCAATTGGAGCGACCACTTTAGATGAATATCAAAAATATTTTGAAAAAGACAAAGCTCTGGAAAGACGTTTTCAAAAAGTAATTGTTGACGAACCCGATACCGAGAGTGCAATTTCTATCCTTCGTGGAATTAAAGAAAAGTACGAAACGCATCACAAAGTTCGAATTAAAGATGAAGCGATTATTGCTTCCGTTGAACTTTCTCAACGTTATATTTCAGACCGTTTTTTACCAGACAAAGCCATTGATTTAATGGATGAAGCTGCTGCAAAAATTAGAATGGAAATCAATTCGAAGCCTGAACAATTAGATGTTTTAGACAGAAAAATTATGCAGTTGGAAATTGAAATTGAAGCCATAAAAC
>JALWUJ010000035.1 GCA_027080135.1 Flavobacteriaceae bacterium
CAACACTGGGTATAATTCATTGCTTATGACAAACATTTCCGACAAAAATTAACTATATTTAAATCTGATTTCTTCTCCGACAAATCCTGCGGATTTATCGCAACGAAATCATAACCCAAAACCGTTGGGCACAATTTGAAAAAACAAACATATGAGTACAGAATTAACTAATCAAGAAAATAATTATCCTGCTCAAATAACAAATTTTGAAAATGGACTTATAACATTTTTAGAATCACATAATTTACCATCGAGCGGGATTTTCAACAGTGTTGATGAACGATTAAGAGTATTCTCAAATATTGATTATGTAATTGGACAAATTGACCCACAATTATCTCAAAAATCCATTTATCTTTCTAAATTCCTTGCCGCAAGTGCATCTGGACTTTTTGATGCATCTCTAAATTATTTATGGGATGAAACTATAATTCAATTAAGAAAGAGAGTTTCACAATTTGACCTTGAGTATTTTTATGACAATACAGTTGGTGGAGATAGGAGAAAAAATTTTAAGAATGAGGATGATTTAGTTAAACTTCAAGATAGCGAACTAATAAATGGTGCAAAAGAAATTGAATTGATTTCGGATGTCGGTTTTAAACATTTAACATTCATAAACTATATGCGAAATTGGGCAAGTGCTGCTCATCCAAATCAAACTGATATTACTGGCTTACAATTAATATCTTGGCTGGAAACTTGTATTAAAGAAGTTATTTCATTGCCAATTCCGAGTGGTGCAATCCAAATAAAAAAACTTCTTTCTAATATAAGAAAAGAACCTATAAATGCAGATAATGCTGACGAAATTGGAGTTTTTCTTACCGAACTTTCAGAAGAACAGTCCAATAGTTTGGCTATGGCATTTTTTGGAATTTACACAAGAGAAGATACAGACAACCAAACAAGACAAAATATAAAATGGTTACTTCCACTTTTATGGAATGCAATAGACGAAGAAACAAAAAACTCGTTCGGAATTAAGTATGGTTATTTTTCTGCCAACCACGAAACGGATCAAAAGAAATTAGCACGTCAATTTTTAGAAATTGTCGAAGGTCAAAAGTATATACCAGATGACTTACGAATTTTAGAAATTCAAAATTCTTTACGGAATTTATTAAATGCTCATAGAGGAAACAATAATTTCTATAACGAACCACCTTTTGCACGTGAATTAAAAAGAATTGTTGGTGTTCCACCAAAAATTCCAAAAGGAATTAATAAACAGTATGTATTAGTTCTTGTAGAAGTTTATTTAAGCAACGGAAACGGAATTGCTTGGGATGCAGAACCAATTTATAAAGAATTAATGGAGCATTTTGACAGCAGACAAGCGACTATAGGACTTTTGTCATTTACAACTGACCAAATAAGTAGTTCACTTCAAATTGGACTTTGCAAACAGAAATACATCGAATTGCTTAATTATTTAAGGCCAAAAATAACAAATGCTTCAACCGTTGAACTTCTCGATTTTGTGTTAGAATTTAAAGGCAGTTATTCAGAAATGAGAAATGACAGTCGAGTAAAAAGAGTTTTAAAGAATTTGGAAATATTAATAAAATAAAAACTGTGCCCAACAATGGCTATAAGTAATTGCTTGTCCTCGCTTACTTCTGAAAATCCTCGCGGATTTTCAGTTTGGTGTGTACTTGCAAAATTAAGTACTAAACCACGCAACTACTCATAGCCGAGACCGTTGCTAGTAATTGCTCCGAAGGGTTATTTTACAGGTAAATCGAATGCAAAAAACGAGTTTTAAAAGCTACGTTCTTAAAAAACATTGCAGAATGAATATTGAACCGGTACGAATTGAGTTCTAATTGCAATTGTGCTAAACGATAAATTT
>JALWUJ010000036.1 GCA_027080135.1 Flavobacteriaceae bacterium
TCCGATTGTCTTCTCCTGCTTGATTTGCACAACCTATAATCACATCGTCAAAAGCATCTTTTGGAATATTAGGGTTTCGTTTTACAATTTCAGAAATTACCAAAGCTCCTAAATCGTCGGTACGAATGGTACTTAATGTACCTTTGTAATTTCCTATTGGCGTTCTAATGCCGTCTATGATGTATGCTTGTTTCATTGATTAATTGTTCTTAATTTAATATTTCGGAAAAAGTATCTCCTTGTCTTATGTTGCCTGTTTTATAACCTTTCATAAACCATTTCATACGTTCTTCAGAAGTTCCGTGAGTAAAACTATCAGGAACAACATATCCTTGCATTCTTTTTTGAATAGCATCATCTCCAACGGCTTTTGCGGCACTCAAAGCTTCTTCTATATCTCCTTCTTCCAAATATTTTTTATTATAATAGGTAAAAACACCCGCATAAAAATCTGCTTGAAGTTCTAATGCAACAGAAAGTTTATTCGCTTCTACTTTATTGGTTTGACGTTGTAATTGGGTTACTTTTTTTGAAGTCCCCAACAATGTCTGAATATGATGTCCTATTTCGTGGGCTGTTACATAAGCAATTGCAAAATCGCCTCCCTTGGCTCCAAAACGGTTTTTTAGTTCATCAAAAAACCGTAAATCCATATACAATTTATGATCTGCTGGACAATAAAAAGGTCCTGTTGCAGCTGTTGCATTTCCGCAACCCGTTGTTACAACATCGGTAAATAAAACCATTTTAGGATATTCATACTCTCCAAGATTATTTTCTCTAAAAATTTGACTCCACACATCTTCGGTATCCCCTAAAACTGTTGCCATAAAGTTTCCCATTTCTTTTTCTTGGGAAGTAAGTTCTCTTTGTTCTGTTTGCTGTATCGTTTGACTATTTCCTATTTGTTCTACTATAGGTGCAAGTTGTTGACCAGTTTCTCCTCCAAAAAAATTAAGAGCTAAAACTATTAAAACCACTACTATACTACCTCCTGTAACGGCTTTACCAGTAGAGCCTTTTCCTCTACGGTCTTCAACATTACTACTTTTTCTTCTACCTTGCCATTTCATAATTTTATATTTTATTTTAACAATACCTACAAGGTTTCTAAAACCTTGCAGGAGTATGAACACAAGAGATTCCTTCCTTTACAAGAATTTACCACTCTTTTTGTGTTCGATAAACCACTCCTTTAAAAAGAGCTACTAAATCGTTTCCTCTTTTAACTTCTACTATATGAAAACCCAGCTTATTTCCTGTTTTTTCTATAATCGATTCTGCTACCAATACATCTCCTTCCTCAATAGCTTCTATATGATTGATGGAGGTTTCGATGGAAACAGCAAACTTTCCGTAGGTGTTTGCTGCAAATCCGAATGCTGTGTCTGCTAATGAATATGTGATTCCGCCATGAGCGTAATTCATACTATTTAGCATTTCTTTACGAACCGTCATTTTTACTTTGCATTTTCCTTTTGAAACTTCTACTATTTCAATTCCGAGCCACGAACTGAATGGGTCTTGGCTAAGCATCTTAACTGGTATTTGTTTTGGTTTCATTATAGTGATGAGATTTTTAGAGATGAGAGATGAGTAACATTCTCGTACTGTAAAATCTTAATTTTTATTATTTAAATGTCTTCTTAATGCTGAAATCATCTTTGAAATTTCAGTTATAACTTTTCGATTATTTTCATTATTTATCTTTAAAACACTCACTTCTCACCACTAAAAAAACCTACTACCTCTATTTTTCATTCTTCGTAACAAAGGCGAGCATCTATATCTATCTTCATGATATTCATCGTAAAGTTCATCCATTTTTTCTACGCACCAATTTATTCCTTTTTCGTCTGCCCAAGCCAATAATCCTTTTGGATAATTTACTCCTTTGGTCATGGCGTTGTCAATATCTTCTGCGGAAGCGATGTTCCAAAACAAGGCATCTGCAGCCTCGTTGATTAGCATTATTAGGATTCTGTTGAAGATTTGCTCCTGCTCACTTCGGCTCCGCTCAGTGACCGCATTCTGAGTGATATTTTTGTTATCCTTATAATTATAATATCCTTTTCCTGTTTTTCTTCCCAAATATCCTGCTTCGGAAAGGCGTTTTTGAGTGAATGATGGTTTGTAACGTGGGTCTTGGTAAAATGCGTTGTAAACGGTTTCGGTTACAGTGTAATTTACGTCGTTTCCTATAAAATCCATTAATTCGAAAGGTCCCATTCTAAATCCACCGAGAGTTTTCATTGCTGAATCTATTTCTTGAAAACTTGCAATTCCTTCTTCATATATTCTTAAAGCTTCTCCGTAAAACGGACGAGCAACTCGGTTGACAATAAATCCCGGAGTATCCTTGGCAACTGCCACTGTTTTTTTCCAATCTTTTATAATATTGACTGCTTTTTCTAGAACCTCATCTGAAGTCTGAATAGCAGGAATCACTTCCACCAATCGCATTAATGGTGCTGGATTGAAAAAATGAATTCCGATGCAACGTGCTGGATTTTTTAAAGAGGAAGCGATGGATGCTATTGACAAACTTGAAGTATTGGAAGCGATGATACAGTTTTCTGAAACATAGGTTTCCAATTCGGAAAATACTTTTTGCTTGATGTCTAAATTCTCTATAATTGCTTCTATAGTCAAATCAGAATCACCTAAATCTTTCAGTGAACTTACATAACTAATGTTATTCTGAATCCGAGTTTTTTCATCAGAATCTATCCGTTCTTTTTCAATTAAACGGTTTAATATTTTATCCAAACTTGCTTTTGCTTTTTCTAAAGCAGCTTTGTTTGTGTCATATAATTTTACTTTACAACCCGAAGTTGCCGCTACTTGAGCGATGCCGCTTCCCATTGTTCCGCTTCCTATTATTCCTACTATCATGAATATCGAATGTCGAATTTTGAATACTGAATATCGAAGTTTACTTCTAGATACATTTCAAAATTCTTTTTTAATTATTATTTTGAGAAGTTCGAATACTTGAAACAAAAATTGCAATTAATTCATTATTCTCTTTCATTATTTTTTCTAATCTTTCTAAATCTAAAATAAGGCTTGCCCCTTTTTGAATTTTTAAATTAACTAACGACTCTCTTAATTCTTTTAAGCAAATCTTCATTTTATGTAAAAAATCTCTTTTAGATTCTGCACTTTGGGCTTCTCCATAATTTAAAGCAGACGAAGTTGCCGATCTAATTAATTGTTTAGATAAATGCTGAGATGCAAAATTTCCTTCAATTTTTCCACAAAGTAAGATTACATCTACAGCAAATTGAATTAATCTTTCTTCTAAATCATATTTCTTAGTTCCCATTTTCTTTACTTCATTATTCGAAATTAATCAGTTCGATATTCGTTATTCCTCTAGTTGCCTTTAAAATTCGGTTTACGTTTTTCTACAAAAGCATTTACACCTTCTTGATAATCGTTGGATTGTGCCGATTCTATTTGTAATTTTCCTTCTAAATTTAATTGCTCTTCTAAAGTATTTGTCATCGATTTATTTAGCATCTCTTTTATAAATCCTAATGCTTGTGTTGGCATATTTGCTAAATGAATTGCTAATTTTTCTACTTCTTCTGAAAAGCTTTCGGAAGGAATTACTTTGTAAAGCATTCCTAATTTTTCAGCTTCTTCGGCTGAAACTTTTTCGCCTAACATCATTAATGCTGATGCTTTCTGAAATCCAATTAATCTTGGTAAAAAGAAAGTCCCGCCGCTATCTGGCACCAAACCTATTTTACTAAAAGCTTGAATAAAACTTACTTTATCTGAAGCTACCACCACATCACAAGCCAAAGCAATATTTGCTCCTGCTCCTGCTGCCACACCATTTACAGCAGCTATAATTGGTTTTTTTATACTTCTAATTCTAGTGATTATCGGATTGTAATGTTCTTCTAATATCTTTTTAAAACCTGGATTCAAGTCTGGTGTAGTAACTTCTTTTAAATCTTGTCCTGCACAAAATGCTTTTCCGTTTCCGGTTAAGACGATTGCTCTAATTTCGGTATTCGATTCGCAATCGTCCAAAGTTTTTTGAAGTAATAAAGCCATTTCACGGTTGAAACTATTGAATACTTCTGGGCGATTCAGAGAAATGAATGCTACTTGGTTTTTTATTTTTAGTTGTATTGATTTCATATTTTTACTTTTATACCTACAAGGTTTTAAAACCTTGCAGGATTATTGGATCCTGAATCAAGTTCAGGATGACAAAACACTAATGATTATAAACATTTAAAATAATCAAAAGGTTCTAAACAATCGTTACATTTATACAATGCTTTACAGGCGGTAGAACCAAACTGACTTATCACTTCTGTATTAGTTGATTTACATTGTGGGCATCTTACTTTTACTTTTTCTTTAAACAAAATTCCTTTGTCTTGAGTTCCTTTAACAGGTGGTGCAATGCCGTAATCTTCTAATCTTTTTTTTGCTTCATCATTAATCCAATCTGTTGTCCAAGGAGGATCATAAGTCATTTTTATAATAACATTATCGATTCCGTTTTCTTTTAATTTTGAAACAATATCATCCTCAAATTGATTCATTGCTGGACAGCCAGAATATGTAGGTGTAATGGTGATAATTAATTTATTTTCTTCAGAAGAAATAGTACGTACAACACCTAAATCCAAAATGGATAACACTGGAATTTCGGGGTCTGGAATGTCTTTTAAAAGTTCCCAAATGTGTTGATATGTTTCTTCTTTTACTACCACTTTGCAGTTGGATAGGCTCTTGGTAAATATTGCATTTCGGCTAAAATATATCCTAAATATTCGGTGTGGTACCCTTTTCTACTTCCTGTTGCTTTATATCCATCTTCAGGTTTAGATATGTTCGCCATTTCAAAAATTTCGGTTACTTTATCATTCCAAAGTTTTTTAATTTCGTTTAAATCTACTGCAATTCCTTCGGAAATTAAAGCTTCATCTACTTCGTCCATTTCAAATAATTCTGAAGTAAATTGCCATAAATTGTTTACAGCTTTATTTACTCTTTCTTTACTTTCGGAGGTTCCTTTTCCTAAGCGAATCATCCACTCACTACTTCGTCTTAAATGATAGGTTACTTCTTTTAAAGATTTTGCTGAAATGGCTGCAATAGTAGTATCCGAGCTGTTTTTTAAAGCTGAATACAAATAAAAATTAAAAGCATCCATAAAAAACTGTCGTACTTGAATATGAGCAAAATCTTCATTAGGTTGCTCTGTTAATTGTACATTATAATATTCAATTTCTGGTCTTTTATAAGCCAAATCGTCTGCTGTTCTTCCTTCATTTTCAACTTCTGCAGCATAAATCAACAATTCTTCGGCCTGTCCTAAAAGATCTAATGCAGTGTTTGTAATTGAAATATCTTCTTCTAAGTAAGGACCCCAACTACAATTTTCTGACAGCCGATGTCCTAGGATTAAACTGTTATCGGCTAAACGTAAGATATATTTGAATAAGTTCTTCATAATTTATTTATTTAATTTGGGTCATATTAAAAACGATATTTTACTTCGCTTCGTTGTACAACCTTGAGGTCTTTTACATATTTTTTACTCCGTCTGGAACTTCAAAAAATGTAGGATGTCTGTAAATTTTATCGTCTGCTGGTTCAAAGAAACTTTCTGAATCTTCGGGTGCTACTGCTATAATGTCTTCAGATTTTACAACCCATAAACCTGTTCCTTCGTTTCGTCTAGTAAATAAATCTCTTGCAGCTTCGATGGCTAGATTTTTGTCGTATGCGTGAACACTTCCTGAGTGTTTAAATGCTAATCCTGCTTTTTTTTGAGTAAACACTTCCCAAAGAGGTCCTTGATTATCTGTATTGCTCATAATTTTATGTTTTAAGTATTAATTAATTTTGATTTTCGGCAAAAGCCAAACAAGCTTCTCTTACCCATTTACCATCTTCGTGAGCTTTGATATGATGGTCCAGACGTTGTTTGTTGCAAGGACCATTTCCTTTCACTACATTCCAAAATTCGTCCCAATTAATTTCTCCTGTTTTGTAGGAACCATCTGGCTGAAGTACTGCATCTGGATCTGGAACTTTTAAACCAATAAACTCTGCTTGTGGGATGGTTTTATCTATAAATCGTTGACGTAATGTATCGTTAGATTCTCTTTTAATTTTCCATTTTAAGGCTTTTGAAGACCTTGCCGAATCACTATCATGAGGACCAAACATCATTAATGACGGCCACCAAAAACGATTCAATGCATCTTGTGCCATTTGTTGTTGTTCTTTGGTTCCAGCCATCATTTTTGCCATAATTTCGTAGCCTTGTCTTTGATGAAAACTTTCCTCTTTACAAATACGAACCATCGCTCTAGAATAGGGACCGTAGGATGTTTTTTGAAGCGACACTTGGTTTACAATTGCAGCACCATCGACCAACCAACCAATAGCACCCATATCTGCCCAATTAAGTGACGGGTAATTAAAAATACTCGAATATTTTGCTTTTCCTTCGTGAAGCCATTGTAAAAAAGTATCTCTACTTATCCCTAAAGTTTCAGCGGCACTGTATAGGTACAATCCGTGTCCTGCTTCGTCTTGTATTTTTGCTAATAATATTTTTTTAGCACGTAAACTAGGAGCTCTGGTAATCCAGTTTCCTTCGGGTTGCATTCCTATTACTTCAGAATGGGCGTGTTGCGACATTTGCCTTGCAACGTGCTCACGGTAACCATCGGGCATCCAATCTCTAGGTTCGATTTTTACTTCGTTATCAATTTTTTCCTGAAACTGTCTTTCTAATTCTTCTATATTTTCTGACATATCACTAATTTTTATACTATTCTTTATTTTTAATAAACATCGTCATAATCCAACACTACTTGTTTTGAAGTTGGTACCGCCTGACAAGTAAGTACTATATTGTTTTTTAAATCGTCTTCGTCCAAACCATAATTTACGCGCATGGTAACCGAACCTTCTACAACTTTAGCTTTGCAAGTACAACAAACACCGCCTTTACAAGCAAAAGGTACATCGGCATCGTTTTCTTCGGCAACTTCTAAAACTGTTTTTCCGTTGGGGATAGTAAAGGTAAATTCTTCATCATCTATGGTAATCGAAACCTCAGCATTATCAATAATATTGATGGTTTCTTTTTTCTTTTTAAGAGCTTCAAAAAGCTCAAAATGAATTTTATCTGAAGGCATTCCGAGTGAAATAAATTCATCTTTTATCATAAAAATCATTTCCTCTGGACCGCAAAGGAAACATTCATCAATAGCCGAAATATTTATAATTTCTGAAGCAATTTGCTGAATTTTACTAGAATTAATTCTTCCGTTAAACAATTCGTTTTCTTGTTTTTCTTGTGTTAAAAAATGAAACACTTTAAAACGATTTCCATATTCCGAAACCAATGCTTCTAATTCTTTTTTAAAGATAATAGTATCGAAATTTTTATTCAGATAAAATAACTTAAAGGTACTTTCTGGTTCCTTAGCCAAATGTGTTTTTATGATAGAAATTACAGGGGTAATTCCGCTTCCTGCAACAAAAGCTATATAGTTTTTTGCCTTATCAGGTTCTACATTTACAAAAAACCTTCCCATAGGCTTCATTACTTGTAATGTATCTTC
>JALWUJ010000037.1 GCA_027080135.1 Flavobacteriaceae bacterium
TCCAAAATTCCTCCACTTAAATGACGATAATACTTTTCATCAAAAATATCGATAAGGTTATTTACACCCAAAGCTAATCCCATTCTCTTTTTGGTATAAGCCGAAAAATATTCCACCAACTTATAATATTCCTGAAAATTTGAAATCATTACCGTATGACCCAAAGAACAAAGCAATCTTGCTCTAGACATAAAGTCTTCTTCATTAATTTCACCTTCGGCTCTAAGGTTTGAAAGAGTAATTTCAAATATTACTAAAGTTCTGTCTTCCTCTACTCTTTTTTCTTTTTTAAACATTTCGAGAGATTTCTCAAACATGTCTATATTTACTTTAGT
Organism: Flavobacteriaceae bacterium; assembly: GCA_027080135.1. Taxonomy (GTDB): domain Bacteria; phylum Bacteroidota; class Bacteroidia; order Flavobacteriales; family Flavobacteriaceae; genus Marifrigoribacter. Next base: position 336 of record JALWUJ010000037.1, read on the forward strand.
TACAGGTCTAAAGCTTCCGCGAAGAGCAAGTATATTTTTTTTATAAAGTATGGCAGCTGGTAAAATATTATTTCCGTCTGGACCAAACATAATAGCTTCGGTCATTCCATTTTTCACTAATTGAAGGCTCATTAAGCGGTTATCAACTTTTTCAAATTGAGGTCCTGAGAAATTAATGGTATCAATTTCTATTTTATCTTTATCTATATGGTCGTATAAATACCTAAGTAGCTTTTTGGGTTCATCAAATTTATAGTAAGCACCATAAATTAAATTTACCCCCATTATCCCTAATGTGTTTTGTTGTAATGTTGCTTCATTTTCATGAAAACGAACATGAAGGACAATCTCATTATAAGCTCCATTAGGTTCAACTTGATAACGTATTCCTACCCAGCCGTGCCCTTTGTATTTCTTAGCAAAATCTATAGTTGTTACCGTATTTGCATAAGAAAAAAACAATCTATTAGGGTGTTTTTCTCTTGGAATACGCTCTTCAATAAGACCAATTTCGTGAGAAAGCATTCTTTTTAAACGCGATTCTGTAACATAACGACCATCTGGTTCTATTCCATAGATAGAATCACTAAAATCTTTATCGTAAGCAGACATTGTTTTAGCAATTGTACCAGAAGCACCTCCAGCTCTAAAAAAGTTTCTTACAGTTTCTTGTCCTGCCCCAATTTCTGAGAATGAACCATATATATTTTCGTTTAAATTAATTCGAAGTGCCTTACTTTTAATCGAAGGAATATTCTCTATTTCCTTATCACCTAAGATAGTTACCGCCATAGCAATTGTTCTTTTTTTTAAAGCACAAAGTTAACAAATACCATAGGGAAACAAAATAAATACTGTTATTTTTGTGCTAATGAAACCTGCTTTAAATATTACTTTTTTAGGAACTGGAACCTCACAAGGAATCCCTGTTATTGCTAGTAATCACCCAGTTTGTAAAAGCGAAAATCCCAAAGACAAAAGATTAAGGGTATCGATTTTACTTTCTTGGAATAATTTTAAATACGTAATTGATTGCGGTCCCGACTTTAGGCAGCAAATGTTGCGAGAAAAAGTTGATAAACTCGACGGAATTTTACTCACTCACGAACATAGCGACCATACTGCTGGAATAGACGATATTCGTCCTTTTTATTTTAAACAAGGATATTTTCCGTTTTATGCTCACAAAAGAGTTTTCGAAAGCCTGCACCAACGATTTGCTTATATTTTTGAAACTGAAAACAAATACCCTGGAGCTCCAACCATCGATGAGATAGAAATATCTAAATCTGAAATATTTAAGATAGGAAATAAGAATATAATTCCAATTGAAGCGTTTCATGCTAAGTTGCCTATTTTAGGTTTCAGAATTGATGACTTTACCTATTTAACCGATGTAAAAACAATTGCTGAAGAGGAAATTAAAAAGATTAAAGGAAGTAAAATATTGGTGATTAATGCTTTAAGGCACGAACCACACCACTCTCACCTAAATCTTTCTGAA
>JALWUJ010000038.1 GCA_027080135.1 Flavobacteriaceae bacterium
ATATAATGGAAAGCACTAAACAAATATATGCCATTGATAAAATGAAAATAGTGAATTATTTTCCTAGTTGGTTTATATACGGCATCACAGGGAACAAGCTATTTGATAATAAAATAATTATCATAGACAACAAAAACAATTTATTGGGCATTAAAAACTAAAAGAACTATTTAAAACTGATTATTATGAAAAAATTATTAAGATTTTTAAAATGGACAATTGTTGCAATTATTGCTGTTTTAATCGTAGGAATATTTTACATCCGTTTTACTAGAAAAGTAGATAAAATAATCTACCAAGCAGAAAACTTTAAGCCTTATAAAAAGTTTGAATCTCAATATAAAGTTAAAGAAGAATTTGTTACCGTTGATAAAGATGTTAAATTGCATACTGCTTTATTTATGCCTGATTCTATTGAACCTGTTGCAACTATTTTTTATCCTGAAGGAAAAGGTGGTAATTTAATGAATGTTCAAAACTTTTTCAAACCCTTAATAGAGAAAGGGTTTCAAATATATTCTTTTGAATATAGAGATGTAGGTTTATCTACAGGAAAGTCTGAAAATTCATTAACTTTACAGAAGGACGCATTGCTTTTGTTTGATAGATTATATAAAAATCCTTCAATATTTAATAAACCAATTATTGTTTGGGGGCACTCTATGGGGACCGCTTTTGCTACAATGATAGCAAAAGAAAGACAAGATAAAATTAAAGGATTAATTTTAGAAGGAGGTTTTAGCTCTTACCCAGATATTGCCAAACAATACGCGAAATTCATACATTTGAAAAATTTTAAATGGTTAATACCATTGGTAATGAATAATGATTTTCCTGCTGAAAAAGAAATTACTTATATTCATAAACCAACTGTTATAATACATAGCACAGAAGATGAAGCAGTACCCTACGAATTAGGAAAAAAATTATATAATTCCTCAAATAAAAAAAACACAAGATTTTGGACAATTAAAGGTAAACACGTACAAGGAATAAAACTATACGAAAAAGAATATGTTAAAATATTTATGGATATGATTAATCAATAACTATTGCCAATAAAAAATATACGAAATTCCAGTTTTGTGTTAAACTCAAAATTTATATCTTTGAACAGGGTGTAGTGAAAGACCAAAAAAGTAAATGCTAAAAATTCCGCAACTACTCATATTCAACCCTTTAAGAATACAAATCTAAAAGTTGCATTTACTACTTGAATTTAGGTATTAATAACCCAAACTAATTATATATTTACGTTGTAAGTAATAGATGATAAGCGATTATGAAAAAACACTTTTCAATTTTTTTAATGACTCTTTGTTTTTTAGTAGCCTCTTGTGTCCAATCTAACCCTAAAGAAAAATCTAATTCTGTTATTTTAAACACAGGTACCAAAAAATATTTACGTAAATCTGAAAAAGAATTGATGGAAATTTATGAATATATTGAGGGTAGTTCAAACGATCGTAAATGGCTTGTAAAAGACAAATATATATTGAAACAAATATGTGTGAAGGGGCTTTCAGATAATCCCAAAGGAAAAGAAAATTGCTCCTGTGCGTTAGATTATCTTGAAAATAAAGTGGAAGCAAATTTTCTTCTTTCCCATTCAGTTAGTACTCTAGGCTTTTTGATTGGACGAGTAACTGCTTTGCATTGTCAATAATTTAAAGAATATCACGTTTTATAATTTTCATTATAAATTAAATAATTCTAACAAATCTTATGCAAAACTTTTGTTAGAGCAAAACCTAATACAGATTAATTTTACTTAATTGCTCATTCAATATAACCCATAAAGTATAAAAAAGAAGGGACTGTTTAAATCCTATTTTTTCAATTAAAAGATTTAGAATTTGGATTTTTTAATTCTTGGAATTTATTTAAAAAATTGGCACAACAATTGCCGTAATAATACGAGAAACGGTACAGGTAGTTAGTATCTTTGCGGTTTCTTAGAAAGAAAAAAAAATCATTTTAATAAGAAAATCATAACAAGTTCATTTTATACCAAAAATGAATGACATTATGTCCTAAATATACTTATGGCTAGATCTAAATTAACCTCACTCGACAGTTTGTCATTTCAAGAATTAAACGAAGAAGCAGATTTAATTCCTTTAATGACGCCTGAAGATGAGGAAGCAATGAATAAGGAAGCACTTCCCAAAACACTTCCTATCTTACCTTTACGAAATACTGTTTTATTTCCAGGAGTGGTAATTCCAATTACCGCTGGGCGTGATAAATCCATCAAATTATTAAACGAAACCAATAAAGGAAACAAAACCATTGGTGTGGTTTCGCAAATAGATGAAGCAGTAGAAGATCCTGAATTAAAAGACATTAATCCTATTGGTACAGTAGCAAAAATTCTTCGTGTTTTAAAAATGCCTGACGGAAATATTACCGTAATCCTTCAAGGTCAAAAACGTTTTGAAGTTTCAGAAGTTCTTACCACTGCTCCGTATATGACGGCGACCATTAAGGAAGTGCCTGAAGCCAGACCCGCAAAAGAAAATGAGGAGTTTAAAGCCATCATCGATTCTATAAAAGAAAAGGCTTTAGAAATTATTAAAAACAGTCCGAACATTCCTTCGGAAGCAGCTTTTGCTATAAAAAATATTGATAGCAGTTCGTTTTTAATCAACTTTGTTTCTTCAAATTTAAATGTTCCTGTAGAGGACAAACAAAAACTTTTAGAAATTAACAACTTGAAAGAACGTGCCATGGAAACCTTGCGTTTTATGGACGTTGAATTGAAAAAATTATCATTAAAAATTGATATTCAGTCGAAAGTTGAAAGCGACATAAGTCAGCAACAACGCGAATATTTTCTTCATCAACAAATGAAGACCATTCAGGAAGAATTGGGTGGAAATACTTCGGAAGAAGAAATTGAAGAAATGCAATCCCGTTCTAAAAAGAAAATTTGGAACAAAGAAGTTGCAAAGCATTTTGAAAAAGAATTAGCAAAATTACAACGTATGAACCCGCAAGTGGCAGAATACGGAATACAACGTAATTATCTAGAATTGTATTTAGATTTACCTTGGGAGGAATATAGCAAAGATAAATTCGATTTAAAACGTGCAAGAAAAATCTTAGATAGAGATCATTTTGGATTGGAAGATGTAAAAAAGCGAATCATAGAACATCTGGCAGTTTTAAAACTTCGGAACGATATGAAATCGCCCATACTGTGTTTGTATGGACCTCCGGGAGTTGGTAAAACTTCTTTAGGAAAATCGATTGCCGAAGCCTTGGGTAGAAAATACGTAAGAATGTCTTTAGGAGGATTGCGAGATGAATCTGAAATAAGAGGACATCGTAAAACCTATATAGGTGCAATGCCAGGAAGAATACTTAAAAATATAAAAAAGGCAGCAACAGGAAATCCAGTTTTTGTTTTGGATGAAATAGATAAACTTTCGGTAGGAAGTCAAGGAGATCCATCTTCGGCAATGTTGGAAGTATTAGATCCAGAGCAGAATAATGCTTTTTACGATAATTTTTTAGAAGTAGGTTACGACCTTTCAAAAGTAATGTTTATTGCGACTTCTAATAGTTTGGGAACCATTCAGCCAGCATTGAGAGATCGTATGGAAATTATAAATGTTTCGGGTTATACCATCGAAGAAAAAATTGAAATTGCCAAACGACATTTACTTCCTAAGCAATTAAAAGACCATGGATTAAGCAAAACCGATTTAAAAATTGGAAAAACCCAATTAGAAAAAATAATAGAAGGTTATACTCGTGAAAGCGGTGTTCGTGGATTGGAAAAACAGTTGGCAAAAATGGTGCGTTATGCCGCGATGAAAATCGCTATGGAAGAAAAATATGAAACCAAAGTTACTAACGAGATAATAATTGAAGTTTTAGGAGCACCAAAACTAGAACGAGATAAATACGAAAATAACGATGTTGCAGGAGTGGTAACAGGACTGGCTTGGACGAGGGTAGGTGGTGATATTTTGTTTATTGAATCCATCATTTCAAAAGGAAAAGGATCCTTATCCATCACCGGAAACTTAGGTAAAGTAATGAAGGAATCTGCAACCATTGCAATGGAATACATTAAAGCAAATGCAGAAAGTTTAGGAGTTTCGTCAGATATTTTTAACAAGTATAATGTGCATATTCATGTGCCAGAAGGAGCAACACCAAAAGACGGTCCAAGTGCAGGTGTTACCATGTTAACGTCTTTAGTTTCGCTATACACACAACGAAAAGTAAAGAAAAATTTAGCAATGACAGGTGAGATTACTTTGCGAGGAAAAGTACTTCCTGTGGGAGGAATTAAAGAAAAAATTCTAGCAGCAAAAAGAGCACACATCAAAGAGATTTTACTTTGCGAAGAGAATAGAAGAGACATCGAAGAAATAAAACCAGAATACCTAAAAGGATTGACATTTCATTACGTCAAAGATATGAGTCAAGTAATTGAAATTGCCTTATTAAAGCAAAAGGTGAAAAATGCAAAAACCTTGTCTTAATAACATAGTTTAAGGTTTTTTAATCCATCAAAATAAATTATACTTGTAGTCGTTTATATTTCAGGAAAAGGTATAATGTGTTCATGAACCAAAAGGTATTATTTTTATTTGTTTTATTTTCATCTCTTTTGGCTCAGGCTCAAATAGGTGGGCGATATGCTTACCAATTCTTAAATCTTACTACTTCACCACGTATGGCAGCTTTGGGCGGAAAAGTAATCACAAATTACGACTACGACCCAACACAAGCACTCATAAATCCTGCAAGTATAAATCCAGCAATGGATAATCAACTTTCAGTAAATTATATTAATTATATAGGAGATGTTAATTATGGTTCAGCAGCTTATGCCTATTTGTGGGATCGAAGAACTCAAGTTTTACACGCAGGAGTAACTTATGTAAACTACGGAAGTTTTGATGGTTATGATGAACAAGGAAACCCAACTTCTAGTTTTAGTGGAGGAGAAGTAGCATTATCTTTAGGTCATGCAAGAAATATAGCCTTTACTAATTTTCATGTAGGAGGGAATTTAAAATTTATATCATCAACTTTTGAGCAATATTCCTCATTTGGAGTTGCTTTAGATTTGGGGGTTATGTATGTTTATGAAGATTGGGATTTAAATATTTCGGTAGTGGGAAGAAATATAGGTACTCAAATAACCACCTATAATGAAATATATGAACCTCTACCTTTTGAGCTAATTGCCGGAATTTCGCAAACACTTTTAAACGTACCTATACGTTGGCATTTTACCTTAGAAAATTTACAAAACTGGAATTTAGCTTTTTCAAACCCTAATAGAGATGAAATCGATTTGGATGGAACAATTACTAAAGAAAATGTAAACTTTATAGATGAAGCTTTTCGGCATATGATTTTTGGAATAGAACTTTTTCCAGAAAAAGGGTTTAATTTAAGACTGGGATATAATGTAAGAAGGGCTCAAGAATTATTAATTTTAGAAAAAAGAGCTTTTGCAGGATTAAGTGCGGGTTTTTCGGTGAAATTCAATAAATTAAGATTGAGTTATACTTATGCTAAATATAGCTCCGCTGCAGCTTCAAGTTATTTTGGACTAAATTTAAACCTACAATAATATTTTTCTGAAACATAAAAAGAGTAATTTCAACTCTAATTAAAAATCAAAAAATTGAAAAAAATAACCATAGCTATCGACGGATTTTCTTCCACAGGAAAAAGCACTGTAGCTAAACAAATTGCCAATTACTTAGACTATATTTATGTAGATACAGGTGCCATGTATAGGGCGGTTGCTTTGTTTGCTTTAGAAAACAATTTATTATCAGAAACACATTTTAATAAAAAAACGTTAATTGAAGCTTTGGATCAAATTCATTTAGAATTTAAAAAGAATAAAGAATCAGGTAAAACAGAAATGTTTTTAAACGGAAAAAATGTTGAGAAAAAAATAAGAACCATGTATGTTTCTGATTTTGTAAGTTCCGTAGCAACAATTTCCGAAGTACGAAAAAAACTGGTAGCTATTCAGCACCAAATGGGAGTTAAAAAAGGAATTGTTATGGACGGTCGAGATATTGGTACCGTAGTTTTTCCTGATGCAGAACTAAAAATATTTATGACTGCAAACGCAGAGATTAGAGCAATTAGAAGATACAACGAATTAAAAGAAAAAGGAGAGAATGTTACTTTCGAAGAAATATCTAAAAATGTTCAGAAACGAGATTTAATAGATACTACCCGAAAAGATTCTCCGTTAATAAAGGCAGACGATGCTATCGAAATTGATAATTCTGAAGTAAATCAAGAAGATCAATTTCATATAATTTTGCAATTAGCACAAGATCGGATTGCAGGTAGAATTTAGTTTTGTATTTTTATAATATAATTCAAACTTATGAAAACAAATCAGTTTAATTTACTTACACTTTTTTTATTGTTTAGTATTATAGGGAACGCCCAAAAATACACCAGAACCAATAACTCTGTGATTACTAAATCTTATAATGATATTGAATTTTCTTCAGCTAAAACATTTGCAGAAAATATAGATGAAGCCTCCGATTTTTCAATGCTAAATAGAGCTTTGAAGAATAAAGATGTTATAGAAGCTATTGAAAAAGAAGAAATGGTGACCATATTTGCTATTTCAAATAAAGGCTTTGCTATTCCTCAACAAGAACAAGATTCTATATTTAGTGTTTCAAATAAAGCAAGATTAAAAGCTATTATTAAATATCATATAATCCCTGGACGCGTGGATAGTCATTCCCTTAAAAAAGCAGTAGAACGAAGTAATGGTATTGCTTATTTTGCAACTTTACAAGGAGAAAAAATTGGAGTTAAACAAGAAAATGGACAATTGTATTTGGTAGATTCTAACGGAAATACTTCTTTAATTACGGCTACCGATTTCTATCATAAAAACGGATTTTTTCATATAGTAGATGGGTTTGTTTATCCAGTAAAATAGATAATTTTGAATTTTAATCAACGTTGGATTCGATTTTCAGGAGTTGCTGGTATTCTTGGAGGAATTATCCTTTTTGTAGGTGATATGCTATTTTATTTTTAGTTTGGAAGTACAGATTTATTGCAAAATATGTCTATTGCTTCTGATGAAAGAATTTTTCTTAGTGGAATAACAGCCCTTTTGGCTACTTGGTTTTATTTACTTGGATTAATACAGGTTTATATAGCTTTCAAGCCAACTACTGTTCTTGTAAGGGGTTGTGTTTTAACTTGTTTTGCAGGTGTGTTAACCGCTTACGGAATAGTACACGCAGAGTATGTAGCAATTGCTATATCTGCAAAATTAGCCACTCAAAATCAATTGGATTTATCAGCAACAACTGAACTTGCATCTATGACTAATGAAGTTTTACGCTTGTTTGTTTATCCTTTATTTGTTGTTTTATCTTTGATTTTTATATACCAAGTTTGGAAACGAAAAACCCTGTACCCTCGTTGGATACTAATATTTTATCCATTATTACCTTTTATATTGCAAGGGTTTATCGGAAAATTACTAACCGGTAAT
>JALWUJ010000039.1 GCA_027080135.1 Flavobacteriaceae bacterium
ATATTGCCTTGTCACTTTCTGCATTAGGTATTCGTATTATAGCTCCAATTCCGGGACGTGGTACTATCGGAATTGAAGTTCCCAACAACAATCCAAGTATCGTATCTATGCGTTCGGTAATTGCTTCTCCAAAATTTCAGAATGCAGAAATGGAACTCCCTATTGCTTTTGGTAAAACCATCAGCAATGAAACCTTTGTGGTAGATTTAGCAAAAATGCCACACCTTTTAATGGCAGGTGCAACAGGGCAAGGAAAATCGGTAGGACTTAATGCTATTTTAACCTCATTACTTTATAAAAAACATCCCGCCGAAGTAAAATTTGTATTAGTAGATCCTAAAAAAGTAGAACTTACTTTATTCAATAAAATTGAACGTCACTTTTTAGCAAAACTTCCCGATACTGAAGAAGCCATTATTACCGACACTACAAAAGTTGTAAACACACTAAACTCTATGTGTTTAGAGATGGATGCACGTTATGACTTGCTTAAAAATGCCTATGTTAGAAATATTAAAGAATACAATGCCAAATTTAAAGCAAGAAAATTAAACCCAGAAGAAGGACATCGTTTCTTACCATACATAGTTTTAGTAATCGATGAATTTGCCGATTTAATTATGACCGCAGGGAAAGAAGTAGAAACACCCATAGCTCGTTTAGCTCAGTTAGCACGTGCTATTGGTATTCATTTAATTGTAGCAACTCAACGCCCTTCAGTTAATGTAATTACTGGAATTATTAAAGCAAATTTTCCTGCCAGAATTGCTTTTAGAGTAACTAGTAAAATAGATTCAAGAACTATTTTAGACAACTCAGGTGCCGATCAATTAATTGGTCGTGGAGATATGCTTTACACTCAAGGTAACGACCTAATTAGGCTACAATGTGCTTTCGTAGATACACCCGAAGTAGCTGACATAACCGACTATATTGGCTCACAAAAAGCCTATCCCGAAGCTCATTTATTACCAGAGTATGTAGGAGAAGAAGGAGCTGGCACAACTCTTGATAACAACATTAACGAACGTGATAAATTGTTTAGAGAAGCAGCCGAAGTATTAGTAATAGCACAACAAGGCTCCACCTCATTATTACAAAGAAAATTAAAATTAGGCTATAATCGTGCAGGAAGAATTATAGACCAATTAGAAGCATCAGGTATTGTAGGACCTTTTGAAGGTAGTAAAGCCAGACAAGTACTTTTACCAACACTCGAAGCATTAAACCAACATTTAGAAAACGAATAAAATGATTAAAACGAAACACCTCTCACTATTCTCTCTCCTATTTATCTTTGTTCTAGGAGCAAAAGCTCAAAAAGCTAAAAATTTATTAGATGAAGTTTCAAACAAAGTAAAAAGCTATGATAATATCGTTATTGATTTTAAATATACATTGATAAATACTAAAGAAAATGTAAAACAAGATACTCGTGGAAATATTACCTTACAAGGTGAAAAATATGTATTAAATATGATGGGCATCACCCGAATTTTTAATGGTTCAAAAATTTACACTATTATTCCTGAAGACGAAGAAGTAACTATTTCTAGTTATGAAGAAAATGAAGACAAAGGTATTTCTGCTTCAAAATTACTTACCTTTTACGAAAATGGATATACCTATAAAATGGATATCCTTCAAAACGTAAAGGGTCGCAAAATACAATTTGTAAAAATAATTCCTATTGATACAAATGCAGAAATAAAAGATATTTTATTAGGAATTGATATGCAAACTAAACATATTTACAAACTTATACAAACCGATGCTTCGGGAACTAGTTATACTATTACTGTTAATTCTTTTAAAACCAACCAACCTATTTCAGAAAAACTCTTTAGTTTTGATAAAGAAAAGTACACAGAAAAAGGGTACTACATCAACAAGATTGACTAATCTGAAATGAAAATCTTAGACCGTTATATATTAACTACCTATTTAAAGACGTTTTTTAGCGTCTTTACTATTTTGATGTTTATTTTCCTACTTCAAAGTATATGGTTATATATTTCTGAACTGGCAGGAAGAGGTCTCGATTTAATTATTGTTTTAAAATTTCTTTGGTTTGTAATGCCAAGATTAATTCCGTTAGTTTTACCACTAACCATACTGGTTGCTTCACTAATGGTCTTCGGAAGTTTTTCTGAAAACTACGAATTTGCCGCCATGAAATCTACAGGTATTTCGCTTCAAAGAGCCATGAAAAGTTTAATTTTCTTTATCCTTTTTCTTAGTGTATTGGTTTTCTTTTTTGCCAATAGTATTATTCCTTTAGCAGAATATAAATGGTTAAATTTAAGACGAAATATCCAACAATTTAAACCCTCTATGGTAATTGCCGAAGGACAATTTAGCCAAATTGGAGACGATTTTAATATTAAAGTAGATAAAAAAAGCGGAGAAAATGGAGAGTTTTTAAAAGGAATAGTAATTCATAAAAAAGACAAACAACGAATCTCAGGTAACCATACCGTAATAATAGCAGATAATGGAGAGTTGACTTCAGAAAAAGGAAGCAACACCTTATCCTTGGTTTTAAAAAACGGAAATTATTACGATGAAATTTATACAAAAGTACCAAAGAGAAAAAAAAGAAAAGAGTTTGTAAGAAGCTATTTCAAAGAATACACTATAAATATAGACCTCACCGAACTCAACAACAAAGATGTTGATAAAGAAAACAAACTAAGTAACCACAATATGTATAACGTGAATGAGCTACGAGCCGAAATAGACTCACAATCTACACGCTATACTAATAATATTAAAGCTTTTGCTAATAATATGTATTTTAGAAGTGGAATGACAAAATTTAATAAAAATAAAAAAAACATTACCACAAAAAAGGACAGTACTTTAACTTTAAAAAACAATTCTCTCATAACACTTTTTAATATCAAACAACAATCTGAAATTGCCAAAATAGCGATTAATAATATAAAAAGCTCTCTTCAATCTGTAGAAGCAAAAAAGAAAGAGTATTTTATAAAATCTAAGCGATTAAACAAATATGAAATTGCTTTACACGAAAAATTTTCTTTGGCAGTTGCCTGTATTATCCTATTTTTTGTAGGTGCTCCCTTAGGAGCTATTATTAGAAAAGGTGGAATGGGTTTGCCAATGGTTGTTGCTATTATCTTGTTTTTAACTTATCACTTTATAGGTATTTTTGCAAAAAACAGTGCCGAAGACGGAACCATTTCACCCTTTATTGCTTCTTGGCTTAGTACAATTATTATGCTTCCTTTAAGTATTTGGCTAACATACAGAGCAACAACAGACCAAGGAATTATTGATATTGGAGCTTTTAGCGAAAGATTTACAAAACTTTTTAAGAAGAAAAGAAAAGTCAATTCAAAAAACGCTTAATTTCAATATCTTTGCAAGCAGAAAAAAACACTATGAATTCTACACAAAACGGAACTAAGTTTCAGCTTAATTCTATTTCCGATGCCATTGAAGACATTAAAAAAGGAAAAGTAATCATTGTGGTAGATGATGAAAATCGTGAAAATGAAGGCGACTTTATTGCTGCTGCCGAAATGGTTACGCCAGAGATGATTAACTTTATGGCAACTCACGGTCGTGGGTTAATTTGTGCTCCGTTAACCGAAGAACGCTGTGAAGAATTGGATCTTAATCTAATGGTAAAAAACAACACCGTTTTGCATCACACTCCCTTTACCGTTTCGGTAGATTTAATAGGTAATGGCTGTACTACCGGAATTTCCGTTCACGATCGCTCAAAAACTATTGAAGCCTTGGTGAATGATAATACCAAAGTTCATGATTTAGGCCGCCCTGGACATATTTTCCCTTTAAGAGCCAAAGAAGGTGGAGTATTAAGAAGAACAGGACATACAGAAGCATCTATAGATTTAGCAAGACTTGCCGGCTTAAAACCCGCTGGTATTTTAGTCGAAATATTAAATGAAGACGGAACCATGGCTCGTTTACCTCAACTGGTAAAAGTGGCAAAAAAATTCGATTTAAAACTAATCTCAATTGAAGATTTAGTCGCTTACCGAATGGAACATGATTCCTTAATTAGTAAAAAAGAAGACTTTCAAATCAATACCAAATACGGAAGTTTCCGTTTAAGAGCTTACCAACAAACCACAAACGATCAAATTCATATTGCACTTACCAAAGGGCAATGGAAAGCAGATGAATCTGTCTTGGTAAAAGTAAACTCAACCCTTATAAACAATGATATATTAGGAACCTTAACCAATAATTCCGACAAGAAAATTGACGATATGTTTTCAGTTTTTAATGAAGAAGGAAAAGGTGCCATTGTGTTTATTAATCAACAAAGTCAATCTATAAATTTACTCACAAGGTTGAAAGCTTTAAAAGAAGCTCAAAAAGAAAACGAAATTGCCAAAGCTCCGAGAATTGTAATGGATTCTAAGGACTTCGGAATTGGTGCACAGATACTTCACGATTTAGGAATTCGGAAAATAAGATTGGTTTCCAATTCTAAAAACACCGAAAAAAGAGTGGGTATGATTGGTTACGGATTGGAAATTATGGAATATGTGAATTATTAATTGAAAAAATAAAAGTTTTGAGTGGTTAGTATTCTATTTCTTAATTTATAAAAAAAACCTACAAGGTTTTGAAAACCTTGCAGGATAATACCTATTTCTAACTTTATTAATTAATCTTTATAACACAGATAAAATAGCAGCTTTCATTTTAGCAGCTCTATCTAGTACTTCTTCTTCAGTCCAACTAATTTTTACTAATGATGAAATGGTTCTGCTCATCACCGCATTACTTTTTGAAAAATCAGTATCATTTAATTTTTCTAATTGGTTTCTAACTTCGTTGGTTACGTTTCCTAAAGATTTTAAGTTTCTTAAATGTTCCCATCCGTTAATGTAATGCCAGTTGTTGGTGTACCAATAAAAATTAGCATCTACTCCGCCTTCACCTAAAGCTTTATGTGCTTTTTTGGCTAATTCTTCGTTGGGTAAAAAGAAACTTACAAACGAATAATTTTCTTCTCCTCCATCAGGAACTTTTCTAAAAGTTACTCCTTCAATAGTTGCTAAAGCGTTTCTAACAATGGTATAATTTCTTTTCTGAATGGCTAAAATATGATCTAACTTTCCTAATTGTGCTACTCCAACGGCAGCGTGTAATTCTGAAATACGATAATTATAACCCATTACTGGATGTGTTTCTGCTCCTCGATCATTTCCGACGTGATCGTGACCGTGATCTTGGTATTGATCTGAATTCACATAATAATCTTTGTTATTAGTGATAATCGCACCGCCTTCACCGCAAGTAATGGTCTTTACAAAATCGAATGAAAAGCAACCTAAATCGCCAATGCTTCCAAGGGCTTTTCCTTTGTAAGTTCCTCCCAAAGCCTGACAAGCATCTTCCAATAACAATAATTTATGTTTGGTGCAAATGGACTGTAAAGCATCTAAATCTGCCATAGAACCACACATATGCACGGGCATTACACATTTAGTTTTTGAAGTAATTGCTGCTTCTACTGCTGCTGGATTTAAAGTCAAGGTTTCGTCAATATCTACTAACACCGGGATTGCTCCCAATGCCAAAATAGATTCAAAACTCGCTACAAAAGTAAAGGATGGCATAATTACCTCGTCCCCTGCTCCTATTCCTGCAGAAGCCAATGCGGTGGTTAAGGCAGAAGTTCCACTAGAAACTAACTGACAATATTCTGCTCCCATTTTCTCGGCAAAAGTTGTTTCAAACTCTTTGGCTTTCCAATGTCCATTTCGCATTCCATCGAATCCGTAACGCATTAAAATTCCGCTTTCTAAAACATCGTTTACTTGTTTGCGCTCTTCGTCGCCAAATATTTCAAATCCAGGCATAGTATATTTTATTAATTATTTTTATTTGTTATTTATCACTTGCAATAAAAATTGCTGTGATTCAAAATTAGTCAAATTATTTAATTTCAATGACCATCTCTTCAACTCCTTTTCTAACTTTTTTCATTTCTGAAAACATATCGTCTTCAGCTCTGTAACCTACTGCTAATACTAAAACGGACTTCAATCCTTTTTCGGTTAACTGAAAGTATTCATCGTATTTACTGGGTACAAATCCTTCAATAGGGCAAGCATCAATTTCTTCAACAGCACAGACGGTTAGTAAATTTCCGATAGTTAAATAAGCTTGTTTTGCTGCCCAAACATCTATTTCTTCTTGAGTTTTCTTTCCAAAATCTGAAACTAAAAACTCTTCAAATGAACTTAAAATATCTCTGGGAGTGTTTCTAGTTTTCTCCACCAAATCGAAGTAATTTCTTATATACTTCTCATCTACCTTTGTTTCGGTACAAATCACTAATATATGGGAAGCATTTCCTATTTGTCCTTGATTGTAGGACATTGGCACCAACTCTTTAATCTTTTCTGGATTGCTCACCACTACTAGTTTCAATGGCTGTAAACCATAGGAAGTTGCGGTTAAATTAAAAGCTTCTTTTAAAACAGAAAGCTTCTCTTCGGAAAGTTTTTTAGATTCATCAAATTTTTTGGTAGCATAACGCCATTTTAATTGCTCGATTATTTTGATTGCCATAATTATTTACATTTGTTGTTTGCAAAAATAGGCATTGTAAACGACCTACAATTCATTTTGTAATTGATAAGTAAAATACTACTATGAAAAAAATAGATGAACTTAAAAAAAATAGTAAAACTCGCTTGTTTAAAGCTGTTTTTCCGAATACTACCAACCACTACGGAACCCTTTTTGGAGGTACTGCACTTCAGCTTATGGACGAAGTTTCGTTTATTTGTGCTACCCGTTTTAGCCGAAAAAAAGTAGTAACCGTTTCTACAGATAAAATAGATTTTACCAAAGCAATCCCTGAGGGAACCATCGTTGAACTTATTGCTAATGTAGTGTTAGTAGGCAGAACAAGCTGTGTGGTAAAAGTGGATATTTTTATGGAAGAAATGTATAGTAATAAACGTGATAAAGTGGTTTCGGGCTCTTTTACTTTTGTTGCAGTTAACGACCAAAAAAAGCCGATTGCAATTTTGGATTAACTATAATTTTTCTAATTCTGAAGTTACCCATTTTTTTATCGTTTCCTTATCTTCTTCAGAAAGAATAGCATCTCTGTGAATAATAGTATAGGAAAACATCGGCATTTCTTCATCGTCTATCTGACTAATAATTGATTTGAATTTACTCTTTTTTCTTCGGTTGGAGTAAGATCCAAATTCGTTGAAATTTAGTTCTTCTTTTCCTTCTTTTATATGTCCTTCCATAAAATAACTAACTGGTTGAATCTTGTTATACCAAGGATAGTTGGTGTTATTACTATGACAGTCGTAGCAAGAAGTAGTCAGTATATTTTGAACCTCATCTGGTACATTTAAAACGATGCTAATGTCGTTTTCTGAAATTTTATCGCTTAAATTATATTCCGTCGGCATAAACTGTATTCCTATGAAGGTAATAAGTAGAAGAATTCCTGCTATTTTTAAATATTTTTTCATTTTTCAGAAGGGTTTTATAAAAAGACCAACAAGATTTTTCCTCCTTCGCTAAAAAAGCTTCGGAGGATATGGAAAACCTTGTTGATCTGTACTATTTAGTTTATTTGTCTCTGCACTTTTCCACAGTCCATCATTTTACTTCCGTAGAAAGGATTTTTAATTTCTTTGGTTTCACTTAACCAAGCCATTTTTTTCATAGGACAGTAATCCTCATACAATGTTTTTTCGGTCCCTAAAAGAGCGATTAAATCAATCATATCAACACTTAAGGTTTCAAAATGTTCTCTTTGATGATCTATTGGGCTTTTAACAATATGTTCTGCTTGTTCGGTAGCATCTTCAACAATTTCCATATATTCTTTATGTTGCTCTCCTGAAAGTTTCGACATATCAAATTCTGAAAAAGCTTTTAATAAAGATGTTCCTCCTTTTGCTGCAGCTCCTTTATCATCGGCAACCAAGCCGTTCTTAATTTCCATATAAGCATCTAACATTGCTGAAGTGGCTGCATTTTTATCACTTGAAGCTTCTATATTTCTTTCTTTTTCATCGTGTCCTTTATCATTATCATGATGTCCATCAGAATTGTCATGTCCAGCTTCTTCTTTAGTATCGTGATGTCCGTCACTTTTGTCGTGCATTTCTGTGCTTTCGCCTTCATGATGATCTTCTGTTTTTTTCTCGTTTTTACAAGCAGTAAACGTTAAAGCGATTATTGCTAATACATAAATTGATTTTTTACTCATAGTTTTAAAATTTAATTTTGAATTTGTTACTAATTTATTTTTCATTGTTATTTGTATTAATTAGAATTAGAATTCTATAACCACAAAGCTCACAAAGGTTTTCACAGAGAGCACAAAGATTTCTCTGTGTACTTTGCTTTTTTTTCTTAGTGTTCTTTGTGGTTAAACATTTTTATTTCAAACTTACATTTTTCAATCGCAACGAGTTTAAAATTACCGATACCGAGCTAAAACTCATCGCAGCAGCAGCTATCATAGGTGATAATAACAATCCAAATACTGGGTATAAAACTCCTGCAGCAATTGGAACTCCCAATACGTTATAAATAAAGGCGAAAAACAAGTTCTCTTTAATGTTCTTCAACACAGCTTTTCCTAAATTAATTGCTTTTACAATTCCTATTAAATCTCCTTTTACCAAAGTGACTTCGCTACTTTCAATGGCAACATCGGTTCCTGTTCCCATTGCGATACCAATTTCGGCTTGGGCTAATGCTGGTGCATCATTAATTCCGTCACCTGCCATGGCTACAATTTTTCCTTTTGCTTGTAACTCTTCTATAACTTTCAGTTTATCTTCTGGTAAACATTCCGCTTTAAAACTGGACAAATTCAACTCATCTGCTACACTTTTTGCAGTACGTTCGTTGTCTCCTGTCAACATGATTACTTCGACTCCTTCTTTCTGAAGTATCGCAATTGCTTCTTTACTGGTTTCTTTTATCGCATCCGAAATAGTAACAAATCCTTCCACAATCCCATCTACTGAAATATACGAAACCGTCTTACCATGTTCCTGTTCTACTATTACTTTTTCATTGATTTCAAACGAAATTGAAGCGTTCACTTGTTCCATTAACTTCATATTACCAAGGGCGATTTCTTTTCCAGTAACTGTACCAATTACTCCTTTACCCATAACAGCTTCAAAGTTTTTAGATTCTTGAAGTTGCGAGTTTTTCTTTTCAGAAAATTGTACAATCGCTTCCGCTAAAGGATGTTCACTATACTGATTTAAAGAGGCAATGTATTCTAATAATTGAGCAGAAAATTCATTGGATGGATCCACTACTTTTTCAACCGATGGTTTCCCTTCGGTAATCGTTCCAGTTTTATCGGTAATTAATACATCTACTTTATTTAAGTTTTCTAAGGCTTCGGCATTCTTTATGAGTACTCCGTTTTGTGCTCCTTTGCCTACGCCAACCATTACCGACATAGGTGTTGCTAATCCTAAGGCACAAGGGCAAGCAATAATTAAAACCGCAATTGAATTTACAAATGCATATACCATAGCAGGTTCTGGTCCCACCAAGTACCAAACAATAAAGGTAATAATGGAAGACAAAACGACAATCGGTACAAAATATTTGGAGATTTTATCTGCTAATTTCTGAATAGGTGCTCTACTTCTACTCGCATTATTCACCATCTGAATGATTTGAGAAAGTAAGGTTTCTGAACCTACTTTTTCTGCTTCCATTACAAACGATTTGGTACCATTAATAGTTCCTGAGCTCACTTGATCACCAACATTTTTATCCACAGGAATAGGTTCTCCTGTAATCATACTTTCATCTACATTGCTATGACCTTCGGTAATTTTTCCGTCCACAGGAATTTTATCCCCTGGTTTTACTCGTAGTAAATCGCCTTTTTTAATATCGTGTATTGAGATTACTTTATCTCCTTCCGAAGTTACCAAAACTGCTTCCGTTGGTGCTAATTTTAATAATTCTTTTATGGCTCCGCTGGTCTGACTGTGGGCTTTTGCTTCTAAAAGTTGCCCTAATAAAACTAAGGTTAAAATTACGGTTACTGCTTCAAAATAAACGAATACTGTTCCGCTTTCAGTTTTAAACTGATCGGGAAATACATCTGGAAATAATAATGCTACAATACTGAATAGAAAAGCGATTCCGGAGCCAATTCCTATTAAAGTAAACATATTTAAATTCCATGTAACGATGGATTTATAGGCTCTTTCAAAAAACATCCAAGTGGCGTAAAACACAACAGGAAGTGAGAGTACTAACTGAATCCAATTCCAAGTTTGTTGCGAAAATATTTTGCTTAAAGGATTTCCAGGAATTAAATCTCCCATCGCAATAATGAAAATCGGAAGTGTAAAAGCCACTGCAATTTTCATTTTGCTTAGTAACTTATTGTATGTTTTATCTTCTTCGCTTTCGGTAGGTTCCATCGGGATTAAATCCATACCACAAATTGGGCAAGCACCGGGTCCATCTTTTATAATTTCCGGATGCATAGAACAAGTGTACTGTGTTGTTACTACTGCTTTTGGTTGTTCTACTAAATCCATTCCACAGACAGGACATCCTACTTGTGAAGTATATGTTTTTTCTCCTTCGCAGTGCATTGGGCAGTAAAAAACTCCGTTACCTTCAACTGGCTTTTCTTTTTCTAAACCTACAAGGTCTTTGAGACCTTGTAGGTTAGTAATTGTATAATACAATCCTGCTTTAAGTAAGGTTTCTTGTAGTTTTTCTAAAGAAATGTGCGAAGTCATTTCAACAACAACCTCTTCTTTTTTTAAATCAGCTGAAACTTTTGTTACTTCATTTAAATTTCCTAAAGCATCTTCTACATTCGCTTTACAGCCTGTGCAGGTCATTCCGGTAATTTTATAAGTATGTTTCATAATTTGTTGTTTTTAGCCAATTTTTTGTGCCTGCAGAAGAGAAAAAATTGTTTTCAACTTATTATTAACCAAGTTAAATGGGCAACCAATCCTTTCTCTTTGTTGCAGGACTTAAAAAATTAATGTTTGTGTTCTTTGCTTTCTTTTTTGCCTTCTACTTTCTCTAATTCCATTCCACATTTTGGACATTTACCAGCTTTATCATAGGTTTTGTCTCCTTCACATTTCATTGGACACATATACCCTTTTGCCATATCTGAGCTCATAGATTCTTTATGACTTCCTTTCATATTACTATGATTCATATTACCATGTTTCATGTTGTCTTTTTTCATTTCCATCTTTTTCATATCCATTCCACATTGCGAACATTTTCCAGGCTTTTCACTTTTTTCGTCAGCGTGCATCGGACATACATACATTTCTTTTGTCATTGTTTCAGATTTGCTATCTGAAGTCATTTTGTGTTGTGCTTGTGCTGTTGTTGCTGTGAATAGTCCCATTACAAGAGCTATCATAAAAATTTTTGTTTTCATCTTTTTTATATTTAGTTATTATTATTAATTATTAAATGTTTCTGTTACTTCGCCACAAGTTGGCATTGCTTTTCCGAAGAAAGGATTGTTAATTTTTTTATCATAACTCAACCAAAAGCCTCCGTTATTATCATCTGCCATTGGGCAAAATTCTAAATAGATAGTTTTTCCTCCTTCGGCTTCAATTCCGAAAGTTTTAATGGCTTCGGAAAGGTTTTTACCTAAGATTAAAAATGCTGCTCGTTGTTCACCAATTTCTCTAGAATTTATGATGACTTCCACTTGCTTTTTGGTTGGGTTTAATGCTTTCATCCAAACATTATGTGCATCGCCCATTAACAGAAGCATATCCACTTTTTCTAATGATACTTTTACTTTGGCTGCTTCAATTTGTGCAGCTGCCGTATCGTCATTGGTAAGTGCGTCTTTCAATTTTATATAATCATCGACTACGACTCCTAATTGTTTTTTGAAATTGGAATCTATTTTAGATTTATCTATCATAACCATTTTACTCATATCCTCTTCCTCTCCAGTTGTATTTTCTTTTGAGGCCGATGTATCATCTCCCATATCCATTCCAGCCATCCCTGTACTTACTTTTCCTCCTTCAGGATTCATCATACTTTTTTGACCTAATAATTGTGCTGAAGCATCGATTCTGAAAACTCCGTTGGTAGCAACAATTTCTCCTTCTTTCAAACCGTTTGCTACTATGTAAAAACTTCCTAAATCTTCGCCTAAAATAATCTCACGATAAACGAAGGAAATAGTTTTTTCATGAGGAACTTTTACATAAACCACTGCTCTTTTTCCTGTCCAAAGCACTGCCGATTTTGGCACTATTAAAGACTGCTCTTTATTGTTTAAAGTTGCATTAATTATCCCTGTTGCATACATTTCTGGCAATAGTTTATTACCAGGATTTTTAAGCTCCACACGAACTTTTGCAACTCTAGTTGTTGAAGAAACAAAAGGATCTACATAAGTAACTTTTCCGTTAAATTTTTTACCAGGAATTGCTTGAATATTAAAATCTACCTCATCGCCTACATTTATCCAAGGAATATCAGCTTCATAAGCTTCAAACATTACCCAAACGCTACTTAAATTAGCAATATCATACAAATTCATTCCTGCCATTATATGATCTCCTAACTCCACGTTTCGTTTCATTACATAACCTGAATAATCTGAATAAATATCCACCTGTTCTCTAATTTTTCCACTAGCTTCAATAGCGTCTATTTGCTTGTCTGAAAGTTTCCAAAGTTTTAATTTGTTACGAGAAGCAGTGTATAATTGAGGGAAAACCTCTCTTGACTTAATGGCTTCAAATAATTCCTTTTGAGCTGAAATTAATTCAGGTGAATAAATACGAACCATCTTCTGTCCTCTTGAAACTTTTTCTCCAGTAAAGTTGATGTATAACCTTTCGATTCGTCCCGGAATATGCGAAACTTGCGAATATAATTTACGCTCGTCTGGTTGTACTCGACCTAACAATCTAATTTCTTTGTTAGCACCTGTTTTACTTACTACTGAAGTTTGAATATTTGCTAGTTGAATAGCTTCCTTAGTCATTACAATTTCATTTGAAGCGACCTCTTCTTTAGAAGAACTTGATTCTTCTAACGGAATTAACTCCATTCCACAAATAGGACATTTCCCTGGTTTTTCCATTTTTATTTGTGGATGCATTGAACAAGTCCATAATCCAGTTTTAGGGTCTTGTATATCGGTGTGGTTTTCATGTTCTTTTGAAATAGCAGAATCTCCTCCTCCAGAAAAAATAGTTCCTAAAACGATTCCAAAAATTAAAATTCCTGCTCCTATGATATAATTTTTATATTTTTTCATATTATTTTACTTTATACCTACAAGGTTTTTAAAACCTTGCAGGAGTTTAATTTCCTATTAAATATTGTATAAATGCTGTTGCTGTATTGTTGTCTATCAATGCTTTTTGGTACGCCAATTCGTATTTTAATAACTGCCGTTCAATCCGTAAGACTTCTTCAAAATCTTTTGAATCTGTCGAATATGAAGTAATTAAAACGTCCAATACTTTTTTAGCAATTTGGGTTTGTGTTTTATTTAATTCAATTCTGCGTTCGCCGTCCGAAAATTCGGTGTAGGTTTTTTCAAAAACACTGTTTAGGGTATTTTTTATATCCTCCTTATTATCCAATTCGGCTTGTTGTAATAGCTGTGCTTCCTTTATCATTCCGTGGTATTTTCGTCTATAAATAGGAATTGAAATCCCTACGGAAGGAAATAAAATCGCATCTTTTCCATTATTTTTATCGGTAGAATTTGGATTCTTTCCAACGATAATATAACTAACTCCAATATTAAATTTTGGCATTCCATCTTTCTTGGCAACTTCTACTTGATTTGCAAAAGCATTCATTTTATGGTCAATACTTTTTAGTTGGTGGTTGTTCGCATTAATCGAATCTGAAATCGCTTTATATTCATAAGGCAATTCATCTTTCCAAAGTTCTAAAGGGGTTTCAATGATTGCATCAACTTCTCTGTCTAGAAGATTATTAAATCTAGTTTGAAAAACTTTTTTAGAATCTTTGTACAATGCCAACTGATTTTCTAAATCATTCATTTCAAGTTCCACTCTTAATTCATCTACAATGGAAGCTTGTCCTGTTTCAATTTTTACCAGAGAAAGACTTTTAAATACTCGCAAGATTTCCATATTACTTTCAGTAATTTCAATCGCTTTATTGAAAAAGAAATATGTGTAATAAGTAGATTTTACTTCAAAATACAAATTGGCTTTTGCGTTTTCAAAGATTTCATATTTTGCTTGAGCTTTTTCGGTTTCCACATTTTCTTTTGAAGCCAATAAACCAAACCAAGGAAACGCTTGTTTTAATCCGAATGTTGCTTTTTGTGGTCCCAATCGTGTTTCCACAGGTTGAATAAAATAACCAAAAGCAAATTGTGGATCGGGTAAAGTTCCTACTTGAGGAACCTTTTCCATCGCTGCCATATATTGATTGAATTTTGATTTTAAGCCTGGATTGTTTTCAGCAGCCATGACCAAATAGGCATCTAAATTTTCTCTACTAGACTGACTAAAACTTTGCTGAGAAAGTCCGAGTACAAAGGCTAGAAATATATATTTATAAAATTTCATGTGTTTATAAGTTTATTTTCATCGGTAACACAAGCAGTTCGCTATTCATCATTTTGTTCCAAATAATAATATTGTTTACTCGTGTCATCTGATTATGATTTTAATTGTTTTAATTGTTTTTTAAACTTTTTTTCTTTCCACATACTATAAAGTACCGGAACCACAAACATGGTCATTACCTGTAATAACATTCCTCCAAATGAAGGAATTGCCATTGGTATTAAAATATCTGCTCCTTTTCCAGTAGCTGTTAAAACAGGAATTAAAGCAATTATTGCCACAGCAGCAGTCATCATTGCAGGACGTACTCTTTTTACACCAGCGTGTAATACTGAAGTTCTTATTCCTTCTAAAGTATCTGGTTTTTCTTCATCAAAAACTTGCATTAAATAAGTTCCCATTATCACTCCATCATCAGTGGCTATTCCAAAGAGAGCAATAAACCCTACCCAGACGGCGACACTTAAATTAATAGTATGAAGCTGAAAAAGATCCCGCATATGGACATCTGCAAAACTGAAGTTTAAAAACCATCCTTGTCCGTATAACCAAATCATAATAAATCCACCAGAAAATGCTACAAATATTCCTGTAAACACCATTAAAGCAGGGGTTAGTTTTTTAAATTGAAAATACAGAATTAATAATATTAAAATTAAAGAAATAGGAACAACAATCATTAATCGTTTAGAAGCACGAATTTGATTTTCATAATTTCCAGTAAATCGGTAGGTAACTCCTGCAGGTAATTGAAACTCTCCGCTATCTAATTTTGCCTTAATTAGTGCTTGTGCTTCTTCCACTACATTGGTTTCAGCATTACCGTCTTTCATATCAAAAATTACATAACCTGTTAAAAAAGTATCTTCACTTTTAATTACTTGAGGTCCTCTAACATATTCAATACTTGCCAACTCTCCCAATTCTACTTGAGGACCAGCTGGTGTCGGAATTAAAATTTTCTTGATATCGTCTGGATTATCTCTAAATTCTCTTGCATACCGAACACGGACAGGAAAACGCTCACGACCTTCTACCGTGGTGGTTAGTTGTTTTCCTCCAATAGCAACCGACAATTGTGTTTGCATATCTTTAATGCTTAATCCGTAACGAGACATTGCCTGACGGTTTAACTTAATTTCCAGATATGGTTTCCCAACAACTCTATCGGCAAAAACCGTTTGTGGAGCTACACTGGGAACTTCTTTTAAAATATCCTCTAATTCAAAACCAACTTTTTCAATCACTTCTAAACTGGGACCAAATACTTTAATTCCCATTGGTGCTCGCATACCAGTTGCCAACATTATTAAACGGGTTTGTATTGGTTGTAATTTTGGTGCTGAAGTAAGTCCAGGGAATTTAGAGTGTTTTACAATCTCTTTCCAAATATCGTCTGCATTCTTAATTTTTTTACGCCATTGTCTAAAGTATTCTCCATCTTCATCTAAGGTTAATTCTTCAAAAGAAACCTTTTTATATTCATCTTCTCCATATTTATAGGTAGTTCCATCTTTAAGAACAAATGCATCCTCATCATTTACTTTAAAACGAACTCTTCTTCCGTCCTCATCCAATATAAATTCTGGAATATAATTGATGGTATTTTCATACATAGAAGTAGGTGCGGGATCTAAAGCCGAATTTACACGTCCCCATTTTCCTACGGAAGTAGCAATTTCAGGAATCGAATTCATATGCTTATTAATGGTTGCAATTACTTCCATATTTTCGGTAATCCCAGAATGCGGCATTGTAGTAGGCATTAATAAGAAGGAACCTTCATTTAAAGCAGGCATAAACTCATTCCCCAAACCTGGGAAGGTATCTTCCATTTTTTGCCAAACCACATTATTTTTAGAAAACTCGGGCATAAAACCAAATACTTTTGAAAAGCCTAACCATATCGTTACTCCAAAGATTACAATGAAAATTGGTATTGCTAAAAATTTCCATTTATTATCCAAACACCACATTAATATGGGTTTGTAAAAATGAACGATGGTCATTAATAATCCGAGAACAGCTCCCAAAACAATTAATACGAAAATAAAATTAACAAAAGTAGAATTGGAAGCGCCAAGTGGCATCCACTCTATTGTTAAAAAATAAAGCAATACTACTAATGATATAGCAATGTTTATATAGTTTGATGTTTTTTTAGTATATGGTAACTTAATTTTTCCGTTTAAAATGCTTCGAGGAGAAACTTGGGTTAAGATGTTGTTTAAACCAAAAGCTATTAAAGCTATTGCTATAAAACTTCCGTAATAAACTAAAAAAACAATACCAAAACCAACTAATAGCGAACCAAAAATTCTGGCAGTTCGTTTTTTATCTAATCGTATAGAAAACAATACGTGAGCAATTGCAGGGATAAACATAATCCCTATAAAAAAGGAAGAAATTAATGCAAATGTTTTCGTAAATGCTA
This sequence comes from Flavobacteriaceae bacterium, assembly GCA_027080135.1. Classification (GTDB taxonomy): domain Bacteria; phylum Bacteroidota; class Bacteroidia; order Flavobacteriales; family Flavobacteriaceae; genus Marifrigoribacter. The sequence continues at coordinate 17,050 of JALWUJ010000039.1, forward strand.
AGGGTCTAAATAGTTTTCCTTCGGCAGCTTGCATGGCAAATACGGGTAAGAAACTTACTACCGTTGTTGCTAAAGCGGTAATAATTGCCGACGCCACTTCTATTGCTGCAACATAAATTATTTCGAGTAATTTCTTTCCTCTTGCTCCTTCATTTTCGGGCATTTCAAGATGTCGGACTATATTTTCGGTAAATACAATTCCTACATCGACCATCACACCAATTGCAATAGCAATACCGGAAAGTGCCACAATATTGGCATCTATATGAAAATATTTCATCAAAATAAATGTCATTAATACCCCAATAGGAAGTAAACTCGAAATTAAAACAGAAGCTCTAAGGTTGAATACTAAAATTAATACTACTAAAATACTTATTAAAATCTCGTGTGATAAAGAGGATTCTAGCGTTCCTAATGTTTCTTGAATTAATCCTGAACGATCGTAAAAAGGAACAATTGTTATCTTTGAAATGGTTCCGTCTGCCAATGTTTTTGAAGGCAACCCTGGAGCAACCTCAGCAATTTTTGCTTTTAAATTATGAATTACTTCTTGAGGGTTGGCACCATAACGAGCTACCACCACACCACCAACAGCTTCTACACCACTTTTGTCTAATCCACCTCTACGAGTGGAAGGTCCAAATTGAATTTTAGCTACATTTTTCAGAAGAATTGGAACGTTATCTCTTACGGTAACAACACTCTCTTCAAGATCGGAAAGGCTTTTAATATAGCCTAAACCTCTTACTAAATATTCGGCTTTATTAAACTCTAAGGTTCTAGCTCCAATATCTAGATTACTATTTTTAACAGCATTCATGATTTGGCTAACATTCACATTATTAGCTTTCATGGCATCTGGATCTATCTCTATTTGGTATTCTTTTAAGAAACCTCCAATGGAAGCTACTTCAGAAACACCACTTGTTGCCGTTAAGTAATAACGAACGTAAAAATCCTGAATAGTTCTCAATTCTTGAGGATCCCAACCTCCTGTAGGTTTTCCTGTTTTAGGATCTCTTCCTTCTAATGTGTACCAATATACTTGACCCAGAGCAGTTGCATCTGGACCCAAAGCGGGTTTAGTCTCATCGGGAACGGTTCCTGGCGGAAGTGAATTTAACTTCTCTAATATTCGGGTTCTACTCCAATAAAAATCTACATCATCATTAAATATAATGTAGATACTTGAAAGTCCGAAAATAGAGTTACTACGTATAGTTTTTACACCTGGAATACCTAATAAAGCAGTAGTTAAAGGATAGGTAATTTGATCCTCGATATCTTGAGGTGATTGCCCCATCCATTCGGTAAAAACAATTTGTTGGTTTTCACCAATATCAGGGATTGCATCTACAGGAACAGGAGCACGTTCTATCATTGAAGTTTCCCAATTAAAGGGAGCAGTTACATAACCGCCAATGATAAAAGCAAAAAGTAAAATAAATGTTATTAACTTATTTTCAAGGAAATAACGAATAATTTTATTTAACATGGTTTGTTTTTTTTAATTTGATTTAATTTAGAAAAGAAGTACAAACAGACAATATAATCTCATCAAGAGGTTATTACGTCGTTCATACTTCACTCCTCGTAATGACGAGAGTGTAGTAAGAATCTAAATTATAAAATCAAATTAAAAATACTTCGTCAAGAAGCTGAATATCTTTGACGAAATTGGGTGGGGAATAATCTAAAAATGAAGTTGAATTATCTTCGGAAACTTCAAATAGATTGCTATACGTATAAATATAAGAAGCAATAAATACTTGCTGATCGAAAGATAAATTATCAAAAGATGTTTGAAGGTTTTTTTTTCCTTCAAAAGAAATTTTCTTTTCGCTACAACATTTCTTTTTTAGATTTGGAGTAGTGCAAGAGGAATCATCCATAGATTCCATTCCACAACTTTGAGCTTCAGAAAAAACGGCAGTATCCACTAAAACATCTCCACAATAATGCATATCTATGGTAAACGACATCGTAGAAAATAAGACTACGGTTGCCATTAAAAGAGATACTATTTTATGTATTGTTTGCTTCATTATTGAGGCAAAGTTACAAAATTATATATTAAGATATTTTTTTTAACAAAAGTTTTACTTCCGTATAAATTGAAATGCTTTGTTTAATAATATTTTTTCTTCAACCAAAAAGCCACTCTTACCAATAATATTAATGCGGGAACTTCAACTAATGGCCCGATTACTCCTGCAAAGGCTTGACCAGAATTTAGTCCAAAAACTGCGATGGCTACAGCGATGGCTAACTCAAAATTATTTCCAGAAGCGGTAAATGAGATAGCAGCATTTTTCTTATAATCTGCTCCCAATGCTTTGCTGATAAAAAATCCAATAAAAAACATTACCGTGAAGTAAATTAGTAACGGAATGGCAATAATGATAACATCCATAGGAATTTCAACAATCAACTCTCCTTTTAATGAAAACATCACAACAATAGTAAAAAGCAAAGCAATTAAGGTCATTGGTGAAATGGTTGGGATGAATTTTTTAGTGTACCAATTTTCTCCTTTTAATTTTACTAAAAGGAGTCGGCTTAAAATTCCCATTAAAAAAGGAATTCCGAGATAAATGGCGACACTTTCTGCAATGGTTGTAATAGAAATATCTACAATAGCACCTTCAAATCCAAAATATGGAGGTAACACTGTTATAAATAACCAAGCATAAAAACTATAAGCAAATACTTGGAAGATACTGTTTAAGGCAACTAAGCCTGCTCCGTATTCAGCACTTCCTTCGGCTAAATCGTTCCAAACTAAAACCATTGCAATGCATCTTGCCAAACCAATTAAGATTAATCCAACCATATATTCCGGATAATCTTGCAAAAAGGTTATTGCTAAAAGGAACATTAATATCGGTCCGATAATCCAGTTCAGCACTAAAGAAACAGACAATATTTTTACATCTTTAAACACCTTCGGAAGTAAAGCATAATTCACTTTTGCCAATGGCGGATACATCATTAATATCAATCCGATGGCAATTGGAATATTGGTAGATCCACTACTAAACGAATCGATAAAATTTGGAAAAGAAGGAATAAAATATCCAATCCCCACTCCTATTGCCATTGCTAGGAAAATCCATAAGGTTAAATAACTGTCTAGGAAACTTAATTTTTTCATTGTGTTTGTATTTTAATTTCGGTACTTCGACAAGCTCAGTGACCGGCATTCATTGACCACCTCATTCAGTGACCAATCATTTTAACTATTTAATTTTAGAAAAAACATAATACATTTCGGAAGCAATTTGAAGGCTTCGCTCTTTGTATTTTTCTTTCTGTTGTGCTGTGTTATCAAATTCTTTGGGGTCATCGTAAGTGGTGGCTATTCTTTTTTCGGCTCCTGGAATTAAGGGACAATTTTCGTCGGCGTGTGAGCAAGTCATTACTGCTGCAAAATTTGATTTCGGATTGAAATCATCATCATAGGTTTTTGAAAATCCGATGATGGGTGTTTCTTCTTCGGAAAAATAAATTTGATACTTTGGATTTTTTTCTTCTGAATTGGTTTTAAATACAAAACCCTCTTCTTCCAAAGTTTCTTTTACTGAAGAGAACAAAGCCGTGGCTTCCGTTCCACCTGAAAAACAATTTACATTTTTTACTTTAAAATTTGCTGCCATTACTTGCGCCCAAATTTGTGCTAAATGACTTCTTCTAGAATTGTGGGTACAAATAAAGTTTAAGTTAACTTCTTCTCCACAATCTTCTTTCGATAAAATGTAGTTGATTAAAGGCTGAAGGATTTCCTTTCGCTCCTTAGGAATAGATATATTTTCTATTTCAGAAATGGTCTTTTTAATGTTATTAAATAGCATCTTTCAATAAGTTTTAACAACAATTTGAAGCAGGATCGCAACAAGAAACTTCTTTTGCATCTAAATCTGAAAGCTTTAATTTTTGCATTCCTTCAGGAATACCGCAGTTGTCTTTTGCTAAACAATCGGTTTGTTTGGTCACTAACAGAAAGTTCTTTCCGTCGAAATCCAACGCGTATTTTCCAATGGTGTCTCCTTGGTATTCTACTTCAATTTCCAAATCTTCTATTCCCAATACTTTTTCTGAAAGCTCTATAATCTTCACTAATTTTTCTGGATGCAGTCGATGATCGTAATCGTTGGCATTCCAAAGTTGAAAGTTGACTACTTCTTCAGTTCTTACAACTCCGCCACAATCAATAAAATGTTTGGAAATTTTACCAACTTCGGTAACGTGAAAATGATTGGGTACTAATTTGCCATTGGGTAATTGAAAAGCAATGGTTTCTAGGTTGGATAAGTGATTTTTTATTTCTGATAGTTTCATATTTTGGGTTATTTGGATATTGGATTATTTAGTTATTGAGTTATTGAATTTTATAGTACACTTCGATACGCTTTCCAATGTCAAGCACTCAGTGGACTTAACAACAATCGGCACAAGTTTCTAAGTCTTGGTTTAAAAAAGTGTTCAATATTGTTTTCATTTGAGTCCAATTTTCGGAATCGATACAATAACAAACTTTCGTTCCTTCTACACTTCCTTTTATTAAGCCTATGTTTTTTAGTTCTTTTAAATGTTGTGAAATGGTGGGTTGTGCCAATCCTATTTCCTCTACCAAATCACCACAAACACAAGCATTAATATTAAACAAATGATTTAATATTGCCACTCTTGCTGGGTGTCCTAACACTTTTGCAATACTTGCTAATTGATTTTGTTCTTCGGTAAAAATTTCAGATTTAGTAATTCCCATCTCTCTTTATTGTTATATTGCAATATTACGATTAATATCCAATTCCAAACAAAATATTTAACAATTTTTTAAAAGTGATAAATGTCATTTTTTAAGTGTTTGAGAATCAATTATATTTGACTAACTTTTAAAGCATGAATGTATTTCAAAAAATAATGTCTCTCTTTTTATCTTCATTGATACTATTTTCAACGACTTCTTTTGTTGTTGATGAGCATTATTGTGGCGAAATGTTAGCAGATATTTCTATCACTGGAAGAGCAGCATCTTGTGCTTGTGAGGATTATAAGTCTTCTGAAGAGCATTCAGGTTTCAATTTAGAAAATGATTCTTGTTGTTCTAACAAAATTACATTTCATGATAATAATGACGAATTAAACAAAGTTTCTTTTGAATTATCATTTGAGAACACCCTATTTTTACATACCTACTTTTATTCATATATTAATTTATTCGAGGGATTAGAAAACAACATCGTTCCCTTTAAAAATTATTCTCCTCCCCTCATAGTCACGAATATACATGTGGTTTATGAGTCTTTCTTAATTTAAAATAGTTTCTAGGATTTAACATTCCTAAACAGTCTGACGTCTAAAATTTAGTGTTATCCACTTATTTTAACTCTTTATAAATTATTAGACACCCTTTCAATTAAACTATTATATTCAAAAAATCAATATGATTCATAAGAGGCATTGAAAACCTTAAATTAAGAAACATGAAAACTAAACATCAAATATTAATCATTGCGTCCTTAGTAGCACTATTCACTATTTCAGTAGCATTTATTTCAAAACCTCAAGACAAGTGGGTAGCACCTGCAAGTGCAGATAAATTAGAAAATCCTTTTAAAGGTGATGAGGCTGCAACTGCAAAGGGTAAAAAACTTTACAGACAAATGTGTGCCATTTGCCACGGAGTAAAAGGAAAAGGTGATGGTATGGCAGGAAGTGCTTTAAATCCAAAACCTGCCAATTTTACAAAAGAAGAAATACAAAGTGAATCTGACGGTGCTCTTTTCTGGAAAATGTCTGAAGGTAGAGGAAATATGGTTTCGTATAAGGAAACTCTTTCTGAAACTCAAAGATGGCAACTCGTAAATTACATTAGAACACTTAAATAATAACAAGATGAAAAAAATAATATTTATCATGCTGTTAATTTTCGTGGGTGGAAATATAATAGCACAAAATGATGAAACTAAAGAAGAAACCAAAAAAATGGTCGATTCTTTAGTAAAAGAAGCTGTAGCAAAACAAGGCTACAAACCCAGTAAAACACAATTTATGATTCGTGGATACGGACATACAGGTTTTGCTTATACAGATACCAATGGAGAAACCGAATCCTCTTTTGATGGTGGTACTTTTGCTCCAATATTCTTATTTAAACACAATGATCGTTTTATGTTTGAATCGGAATTAGAATTTGAGTTGAGTGATGGAGAACTGAATATTGGTTTTGAATATGCAGATGCGATGTATGTGATTAATGATTATATGACGGTTAGAGCTGGTAAATTTTTATTACCTTTTGGAACCTTTATGGAACGTTTACATCCTTCTTGGATTAATCGTTTTACCAGTAAACCTTTAGGTTTTGGTCACGACGGAATTGCACCAGGATCAGGAGTTGGAGTCGAATTAAGAGGAGCATTTTACATAGGAAATACCAAATGGAATTATTCGGGTTATGTAACCAACGGTCCTACTTTAAAAGATGGAAGTGAAGAGCCTGAAGAAGCAGGAATGCTTTCGTTTGAAAACTTAATAGACAATAACAACAGTAAAGCCTTTGGAGGTAGATTAGGGTTTTTCCCACTTTCAGATTCATCTATAGAAGTTGGAGGATCAATTTATGCAACTGATGGAACTGGCGAGAAAGGTTCAGACTATGAAGATGTAAGTGCGGTACTTTATGCATTCGATTTGAGTTATGTAAAACAAATTGCTCCTATAAGTGGTATTATTGATGTAAAAGCTCAATACAATCATTCAAATGTAGATAGAGCTACTTATTTTGATCCTGAAGATGGAGATACTTATTCTTTTGATAATCAAAGTCAATCCTATTATGTACAACTAAGTTACCGACCAACAATGGCAGGAAATGATTTTGTAAAAAATCTTGAATTGGTTGGGAGATACTCCGAATTAACCACTCCTGAAGGAGCCGAATGGGAATCACAATCATCACAATACTCAGTTGGTTTAAACTATTGGTTAAGCTGGCGTTCTGTAATAAAAATAAGCTACGAATCTACGGAAGCTGAGGGCGGACACGGTGGTCCAGGTATCACAAACATAGACACTTTCTCTATTCATTGGGCAATTGGATTTTAGTAATTTAAAATATACATATTATGAAAACATATAAAATAATATCAATCATCGGAATTTTTGCTATCATTGCTATAGCAACTATTTCATGTAGTTCTACAGATGGAGCTTATAAAAATATAGATCCCGAAAGTACTGTGGCATTAAAATCAGGTGCTCAATTATGGGGAGAAAATTGTGTAAGATGTCACATTACACCTGCTCCTTCAAGTTATAATAGTACCGATTGGGAAACCATAGGATTGCATATGAAGATAAGAGCAAATTTAACAGCTATTGAAGCTGAAAAGATTTTTGAATTTCTGAAGTCTGCAAATTAATATTTTCATGTTAAGGTGAAAACTCTTTATAGAGTTTAGCTACTCTGGAATATGAATTCCAGAGTAGTTTTTAATTTTATGATATATGATACTAAGAGAAAGTTTATTTTTAAAGAACATGTTCAGTAACAACTGTATAAAACTTATTGAATATGTTTTAGGCGATAAAGAAGGTGTTTCTGTTATTTCTTTAGAATTAGGATTATTAACAATCGAGTATGACAATACTATTGTAAGTAAAAACCAAATTGCTAAATGGTTAGACGATTTAGGCTTTGGTATAATAATAGACCCCAACACAGAAATCGTTGAAAAAACAAAATTAGCAGCTTTCGATCTTATTTTTAAATCGTTAAACACCAATTCACTTCTACGAAATTCAGACTATATTAGTGAAATATTACAGCTCCCTTACGATAAAATTAGTAGGGTTTTTTCTCAAGTTACCGGAATGAAATTAGAGAAATACATCATTCTTCTCAAGATTGAAAAAGTAAAAGAACTTTTATTGGAAAACGAATATAGCTTAAGTGAAATCGCCTTTATGATGGATTATAGCAGTGTTCAATATTTTAGTAATCAGTTTAAAAAAACAGTAGGAGTTACTATTACACAATACAAAGAAGCTCCTCAAAAATATAGAGTTTCTATAGATAGTTTTGTCTAGCAATTTATTTTAAACAAACTTCTATTTCCAAAAAATTATAAATCTTTTACAAAAAAGTGTAACATACTATTCTTATTAATCTAATAAATTTGACCATTAATAATTTAAAACTTTAATTATGGCAATTAAAAAAAACATAGCAATAAGCGATTCTGGATTTCTTTTTAACCCTTCTACAGGAGATTCTTATTCTTTAAATCCTGTGGGTCAAGAAATTTTAAAACTTCTAAAAGAAGGGAAAAATGATGAAGAAGTTATCGAGCAAATTTTAGAAAATTACCTTACCGATCGCGATGCCGTAGAAAAAGATCTTTACGATTTTAAAAATATGTTGGAAAACTATAAACTTACCGATGATGAGTAAACCAACCTATACCATTGCGGTAACTGGCTTAAATGCCATCGATAGTCCCGGTCCTGGTTTGGCTGTAATTCGTTCTTTGCGAGATGCCGAAAGTTTTAATGTTCGTATTATCGGACTTTCTTACGAAACCATGGAACCTGGAATTTACATGCACGATCTAGTTGACAAAACGTATCAAATTCCTTACCCTTCAGCTGGGCAACAGGTGCTGTTTGAGCGTTTTCAATTTATTAATGCGGTTGAAGATTTAGACTTTTTATTTCCTAATTTTGATGCCGAATTATTCAACTTTATAAAAATTCAAGAACAATTTGAAAAAGACTTAGGCATTAAAATGGTGCTTCCTTCTTTAGAACAATTTGAAGCTAGACATAAAGTAAACCTTTTTGAATACGGCGAAAAACACAACATTAAAGTTCCTTTTGCTAAAATGCTTTTTAGTGCTTCTGAAATTCCTTCACTAACCGAACAATTTGGATTTCCAATGGTAATAAAAGGAAAATTTTACGATGCTAAGATTGCTTATTCTTCAAATCAAGCCATTCAGCATTTCAATAAAATTAATGCACAATGGGGATTACCAGTAATTATTCAGCAATTTATTCACGGTTCCGAAGTAAATGTTTGCGGAATTGGTGATGGCGAAGGAAACCTACTCGGTGCAGTACCAATGCGAAAACTTTATATTACAGATAAAGGAAAAGCGTGGGCTGGTGTAACGCTGGAAGATAACAAGCTAATCGAAATCACTGAAAATTTAGTAAAAGAAACCAATTGGAAAGGTCCTTTTGAATTGGAATTTATGAAAACTACCAACGATGAATATTATCTTATCGAAATAAATCCCCGCTTCCCAGCTTGGTGCTATTTAACCGTTGGTGCAGGTCAAAACCAAGTAGAATCTTTGGTAAATTTGGCAATGACAGGTAAAACAAAAGCCTTTACCACATACGATATTGGAAAAATGTTTATTCGTTATTCCAACGATATGATTGTAGATATGGAAGAATTTGAGAAAATTTCAACCTTAGGAGAACTTTAAAATTTGAAATAGTTACGTAATCCTTCAAAAGTGATTACACAAAATATAATATTATGGACAAAAAACAATATGAACGCCCAATAATAAAGCCTTTAAATACTGGCTTAATGAACAAATTTGGAACTCGAACTGAATACACTGCTTTAACTCATATTGAAGGGGTTTCAGTAAAAAGTTTATTGGCAGATTACGGATCGCCTTTATTTGTTCTTTCAGAAAGAAAAATTAGAGAAAACTACCGAAATGCAAAACGTATTTTTGAAACTCGTTACCCAAAAGTTCAGTTTGCTTGGTCTTATAAAACCAACTATTTAAATGCGGTTTGTAATACTTTTCACCAAGAAGGATCTTGGGCAGAAGTGGTTTCACGTTTTGAATACGAAAAAGCAATAAAAAATGGAGTTGACGGCGATAAAATACTATTCAATGGTCCCGATAAAACCGATAGTGACCTTACTTTATGTATCGAGAACAACTCTCCTATTCATATAGATCATTTAGACGAATTATACCGTCTAACAGAGATTGCAACCAAAATGGACAAAAAACCAAGAGTAGCCATTAGAGTAAATATGGATACTGGTGTTTATCCAATGTGGGATCGTTTTGGGTTTAATTACGAAAACGGACAAGCTTGGGACGCCATCAATAAAATTATGGCTACTGGAAAATTAGACTTGGTTGGTTTACACTGTCATATTGGTACTTTTATGCTAACACCAAGTGCTTATGGAGTTGCTGCTAGTAAGCTTTCAGATTTAGCTATGAGTATTAAAAACAAATATGACAAATCCATTACCTATTTAGATTTAGGTGGAGGATTTGCTTCCAAAAACACTTTAAAAGGATCATTGCTTCCTGGATCAGATTCTGTTCCCGAAATTTATGAATACGCAGAAGCGATTACTACTGCTATTTTAAACGCAGGATTTCAACCAGATGATTTACCTTACTTATACTTAGAAACAGGTAGAGCTTTAGTGGATGATGCTGGTTTCCTTTTAGGAAGTGTAATTTCAAACAAAAGATTATCCGACGGAAGAAGAGCTACCATTATGGATTTTGGTGTAAATATTATGTTTACTTCTTTCTGGTACGATCATAAAATTTCGCCAGCTCAAGAGTTTGGACAACACACAGAAGATACCATTCTTTACGGTCCTCTTTGTATGAACATTGATGTGGTTAGAGAAAATATTACCTTACCACCTTTAAAACCTGGAGAACAAGTGGTAGTTCACCATATGGGTGCTTATAATATTTCGCAATCGATGCAATTTATCTCATTACGTCCAGCAATTGTTATGATAGATACAGATAAAAAAGTACATTTGATTAAATCTGCTGAAACATTAGATGTTTTAGAAAAAGGAGAATTACTACCAGAATATTTAAAAGAGTTTAGTTTATAATTTTGAAAGAAAACAGCAACTTATCTATATTGAAAATCTATGGGAATGGCATATTAAATAGTTATTCCCAGATTTTCTTTTCGAACAATAAAGTCTTTGCACTTCTGCTATTAATCATAAGTTTTTTTGATTTAGGAGCTGGTTTAAGCGGTGTTTTAAGTATTATTATTTGTCAGATAACTGCGGTACTTTTCAATTTTAACAAAGAGCTAATTAAAGATGGTTCTTATACTTACAACCCTCTAATGGTTGGAATTGCTATAGGAATGTTCTACGATTTTAATTTATCGTTTTTTATTATTCTTGTCATTGTTTCAATTTTAACCTTATTTATTACAATTTGGATGAGTACTATCCTCTCAAAACAAGGGCTTCCTTTTTTAAGTTTGCCTTTTTTATTAGGAATTTGGATTGTAATACTTGGTGTTCCAAATTTTTCTGCACTTCAATTAAACCCTAAAGAAATATTATCGCTTGCCAAATGGTTTCCAGCATTATTTAACTCGGTTACCAACGGTATTGCTGCCCTACCCTTTGCAGATGTTATTCATTTGTATTTTAGATCTCTCGGAGCTATCTTTTTTCAGTACAATGATTTAGCAGGGCTTATTATTGCTATCGGAATATTAATTTATTCCAGAATGGCTTTCAGTTTATCTATTATTGGTTTTAGTATTGGTTTTGCATTTTATCACTTTTTTGGTGGTGATTTTTCACAACTTATTTACTCATATATAGGTTTCAACTTTATTTTAACAGCTATTGCTTTGGGTGGTTTTTTTGTGGTTCCTTCCAAGAAATCATATTTAATGCTTTTTTTCATCATCCCTGTAATCGCATTGACTATAAGCTCTTTACACACATTGTTTTCTATTGTAGAACTTCCATTATATTCATTACCATTTAATATTATTACTATTATTTTCTTGGCAACTATGGCTACCCGAAGAAAACATTCTGGAATTACATTGGTAGCAATGCAACAATTTTCTCCTGAAAAAAACCATTACAAATATTTAAATTCGCAAAACAGATTTAATAACAATACTTTTTATCATATAGCATTGCCTGTAATGGGAAATTGGAAAATATCACAAGGTCATAATGGTGGTATTACTCACAAAGACGATTGGCAATACGCTTGGGATTTTGTGGTTTTAGATGAAGAAGATAGAACCTACCAAATGCCTGGTGTAGATTTAAAAGATTATTACTGTTATGACCTTCCTATCATAGCTCCTTCTGAAGGTTATGTGGTAGAAATAATTGACGGAATTGAAGACAATAAAATCAACGAAGTTAACCTTAAAGAAAACTGGGGAAACACCCTAATTATTAAACACGGAGAACATTTTTACAGCAAACTTTCTCATATAAAAAAAGGCTCTTTTAAAGTAAAAAAAGGAGATTATGTAACCAAAGGAATGGTACTTGCAACTTGCGGAAGCTCAGGTAGATCACCAGAACCTCACCTCCATTTTCAATTACAAACTACTCCTTATGTTGGTTCAAAAACCATAGAATTTCCGCTTTCTTATTATTTAACAAAAAAAGATAATAAACATCAATTTCATAGTTTCGATATTCCAAAAGAAGAGGAAATTGTTTCCAATGTAAAAACCACCAAACTATTAACCGATGCTTTTTTGTTTGTTCCTGGAAAAACATTCCGGTTTAACTTTGAAGGAAAAAAAATAAAGTGGGAAGTGTTTACCAACGCCCTAAACCAAACTTATATTTATTGTCACCAGAGCAAGAGTACTGCTTATTTTATTAATAACGGAACTGTGTTTTATTTCACCGATTTTTACGGAGATGATGAAAGCCTTCTAAAGCATTTTTATTACGGAGCTCAAAATATTTTGTTGGGGTATTACAAAAATGCAAAAATTAAAGATGAATTGATGATTGATGGATTTTTTAATAAGCTCATCACTGGATTACACGATTTTACCGCTCCGTTTTTTCATTACTGCAAAGTAAATTATAACTTTGAATTTAGCTATTGTGATAACGAGCACAATCCTTCAGAAATATCATTTAACACTCATTGTATTGCTTCTATTGGAAAAAAAGAATACAAAAGAATTGATTATACATTTCATTTAAAAGAAGGGAAAATAACTTCCTTTCAAATTAATAAAAACAAAACTGCCCAATGCGAAAATTAATTATTGCAATCGTTTTATTGATTGGATTTCAATCCATCTCACAGGAGTATTCTGCAAAAGAAATAGACGCTAAAACTTTTGAATATTTCAGTGCTGAAAATTGGAAAGAATTAATAGCTTTTGGAAAAGAAAACCCTCAGGATTACTATTATTTTAATGTAAGAATGGGAGTTGCTTTTTTTAATAAACAAGAATATTATTCAGCCGAAAAATACTTTAAAAAAGCCATTGCTCAAAATCCTACTGAATATGCAAAAGAATTCTTGTTTTGGACCTATTTTAATATGGGCGAATCTGTATTAGCAGAGCAAGTGTACGACCAACTTAGTAATAAAAGTAAGATGAATATTGACTATAAAAAAACAGCTATAGAATATGTTTATTTAGAAGGAGGAATTAAGAGACCCAATACAGATGAAGTAGAAAACACCTATTATGGAAATTTGGTTTTAAAACATCGATTAGGAAAAAATATCAAAATTTTACATTCTATCAACTTTTTTTCACAAGACCCTTCAACCCAAAACTTTAACAGTTATCAATATCATCTATCTGGAACCTATTTTAATAAAACCTCTGCTTTTAGTTTAGGTGGAATTTATAATAGAAATGAATTTAGTTACTTTTCAAGTACAGAATTTACAGGTAATTTTGGAAATCAGATAATAGAAGATATTGAAGGTACTAGTAATGGAAATACCTATAGTGTTTATGCAAATTATAATAAAAGGTTAAACAGGTTACGAATAAATGCAAATTTTAACTTTGCTACTCAAAATGCTTCCCAAAAAATTCTTACAAAATTATATTTAAGTGAAGATGGTTCATTAATAAGTGAAGATTTAATTAAATCAAATGTAACCGAAAACGTTTTTATTCCTTCTGTTGGTTTTTTATATACACCTAAGTTTACAAAAGACAGAGTTTCTGTTGGAGCCGATTTTTTCTTTGCCTTTACCCAAACAAAAAACAACTTTATTTTTAAACCTTATTTAAACATATATGCTTCAAAAAATATGTGGTTTAACACAAGTTATCTTCAGGTAAAAAATCATCTGTTTGCGGATTATTCTAGTGAAATAATTTATAATACACCCGATTTATCTGTTAACCGATTTGTTGCTACTTTAAACTATGCCTTTACTCCAAAAATAATTACAAAACTTACTTATACTTTTGAAAATTACGATTTTGACACTGCAAATCTTACTTACGATATAAATTCAATATTTTTAGGACTTCAATATAAATTTTAAAAAATGAAACAAACTATAACAACCCTAGTAATTATTTTATTTGCTACTATAGCAACAAGTCAAAACTCATTAACTGAAGCTTTCTCAAAAAGTTATGAATTTGAGTATAATAAAGACCTTTCCAAAGCCATTTCGGCATTAGATAAGGTTTATACCACAGACTCTTACGAAATTAATTTACGTTTAGGATGGTTATATTATTCCATTGAAGATTATGTGAAATCTATAAATTACTACAAAAATGCAGTAAAAAAAGAACCTTCATCTATTGAGGCAAAACTCGGTTTAGCTTATCCTATTAGTGCTCAAGAAAAATGGGGTGAGTTAATTACTCTTTACAAAGAAATTTTAAATTTAGACCCTTTAAACTACACGGTTAATTTAAGAATGGCAACCCTTTATTATTATCGAAAAGATTTTGTAAAAGCAGCATCATATGGTGAAAAAGTAAGTAAGCTATACCCTTTCGATTATAGTTATAATTTAATTCTCGGAAAAATTAATCTAAGTTTAGGAAATATTATTCACGCAAAAGAACACTTAAATGCTGCTTTATTATACGACCCAACTGCTACTGAAGTTTTGGGTTTACTGAAAGCTTTATAAAATAATTTCAAATAGCCCAAACCTCACAGGTTTTAAAAACCTGTGAGGTTTATTTATTCTATTTAAACTCCATTCGTTGAATCCTAACCGAATTCAAAATTGCTAACAAAGCCACACCAACGTCGGCAATTACCGCTTCCCACATCGTTGCCATTCCCATGGCTCCAAGAATAAGAACAAGAATTTTTACTCCCAAAGCTAAAAATATATTTTGCCAAATAATTTTTTTGGTGGCATTTCCTATATGAATTGCTGTTGCAATTTTTGAAGGCTGATCGGTTTGTATTATCACATCCGCCGTTTCAATGGCTGCATCGCTTCCTAATCCTCCCATTGCCATTCCTACATCGGACAAAGTAATTACAGGAGCATCGTTAATTCCGTCGCCAATAAATGCAATGGTTTTTCCTTGAGCCTTTAATTTTTCAACTTCGGTAATTTTTCCTTCAGGAAGGAGTCCGCCAATAGCAGTATCAATTCCTAATTCTTTAGCAACCTTATCTACCACCGCTTGTTTATCTCCAGAAAGCATTACAATATTAGTTACATTAGCAATACTATGAAGTGCCATAATTGCAGCTTTCGCATCTTCTTTAATGGTATCTGCAATGGTGATATAACCTGTATATTTTCCATTGATAGCAACCACCACAATGGTTTCTGTAATTTTTTCTATGGAAGTATTAAAAGAGATTTTAAACTTTTTAAGTAATTTGGTATTTCCTGCTAGCACTTCGTATTCTCCCACTTTTCCTTTCATTCCGTGTCCTGAAATTTCTTCTACATCGGTCGATTTTAAATCGGAAGCATTTGAAGATTCTTCAGCATATTTTACAATCGCTTCGGCGATGGGATGGGTAGAATTCTTTTCTAATTCGGAAGTTAATTCAACTAATAATTTTTCTTCTATTCCTTCTGAAACTATTTCCTGCACTTCAAAAACACCTTTGGTAAGCGTTCCTGTTTTGTCCATTACCACCGAATCTACTTTGGTCATAATATCGAGATAATTGGATCCTTTGAATAATATTCCGTTGCGAGAACCTGCACCAATTCCACCAAAATAACCCAATGGAATCGAAATCACCAAAGCACAAGGACAAGAAATTACCAAGAAAATTAATGCTCGCTGAAACCACATTTGAAACTCATAATCGCCTCCTAAAAAGAAATAAGGAATTGCCACCAAAGCAACCGCCAACCAAAAAACAATGGGTGTATAAACTTTTGCCAACCGACTGATTAACTGTTGTGTTTTTGCTTTTCTTCCAACGGCTTCTTGTACTAATTTTAATATTTTTGAAAGCTTGGTATCTTCATAATTACTGGTAACTTTCACTTGAATTAAAGTATTCAGATTCACCATTCCAGCCAATACTACATCGCCTTGTTTTTTTGAATCGGGTGCCGACTCGCCAGTTAAAGCTGCAGTGTTTAAAGAAGCATATTCAGAAATTAACTCGCCATCCAAAGCAATTTTCTGACCTGGTTTTACTTGGAATATTTGTCCTATTTCTACTTCTCTTGGATGTTTTACTACTGGGTTTCCATTTTCTAAAACAGTTACTTCTTCCACCTGAACTTTTAATAAAGCTTCAATAGAACGTTTTGCTTTATTTACGGCAGCTTCTTGAAACAATTCTCCTACGACATAAAACATCATAACGGCAACTCCTTCTTCATACGAACCAATCGCGAAAGCTCCCAATGTTGCCACCGACATTAATACAAACTCATTATAAACATCACCTTTAACAATTAGTTTTAAGGCTTTTAAAACGATGGGGCCACCAACAGCGATGTATAAAACACCAAACCAAATTAAGGGAATTGGAGTTTTAAAAAATGGAACTTCAAAAAAATCGAGGGCTATTCCTAGTAATAATAAAACAAGACTAATTCCGGGAATAATATATTCCTTATTAAAACTTACTTGCTCTTTTGGTTCGGAATCTTGGGTATAATCAATGGCACAAGCACCGTCTTTACAATCTTCTTCGTTGGACATAATTTTTTTTGGCTTTCGTTTTTATCGCTTTCAAAGATAATTAATAACTTCTGCAACAAGATTGCATTATTTTTTGTTAACCTGAGTTCGATATAAGAATCGAATAAAAAATTCAATAAATACGTGAGATGCGAGCTATAAATTTAGTGGACTAACACGTTAGTTTACTAAATTTTAGTAAAGCAGATTGCGTGTTTAGTGGGTTTTTAATCGAAATAGGAGCTATTTTTAGTTTTAGTTTATTTTTTATAATTTATTTACTTTTAATTAACAGATAAACATATAGTTACAAAATAAAACAAATACTTATTATATCGAACTCAGGTTATTACATTTTTCGCAAATTCCCTTTACTACAAGATTGATATTTTCTGCAATAAACCCTTCAGGCAAATTAATCTTCGGAATTTTATAATCTGTTAAGCAAGTGGTTTCTTCGCATTTTGTACAATGAAAATGTAAGTGTAAATCGTTTTCAATTTCACAATGGCAATTTTCTTCACAGATTGCATATTTAGTGATTCCTGTACCATCATCTATTTGATGAACCAACTCTTTTTCAACAAAGGTTTTTATGGTTCGGTAAATAGTAGTTCTATCTGCATTGTCGAAATAACTTTCCAACTGACTTAAACTCAAAGCCGTTTTTTTACTAAGTATAAACTGTAAAACCAACAGGCGCATTGCTGTAGATTTTATTTGGTTGTTTTCTAATATTATTTCTAAATTTTTCATAGTCTAATGCAAACCTACAAGGTTTTTAAAACCTTGCAGGATTTGTTTAAAGTTAATCATCATCACCAAACTCACTTTTTTGCATTTCGGAGTTTAAGTAATAGGCTCCATTAATAACAATTACAGTATTTTCTGGGATTTTATGGATAAAAAATACTTCAGAATATCCCAAATCACTAGTTCCTTTATTAACTTGTACTTTTTCGAATGTAATGGTTTCTCCTTCTTTTTCTTTTTGAATAAATACATAGTCCAGTCCTTTTTCACTTACAAAAGCTTCTTCTGGCAAAGCATCAACTTTCTTGGATTCTATAACAATGCGAGCATCTACAAACATTCCTGTTAATAATCCTTCGTGATTACCAACAATTTTTGCGTGTACTTTTACAGCACGTGATTCCATATCAAATGCTTTTCCTACTGCAAATATTTCAGCTTCATAAATTTTATCGGGTCTGGTGGTTAATGAAAATCTAATTTTCTGACCAACACTCACCAAATCGATGTCTTTTTCAAAAACTTTTAAACCTAAATGAAGGTGTTCATTATTCACGATCTCAAACATTTCTTGTTCTGGAGAAACATATTTTCCCATATTAATTTCTACATTCTGAATATACCCATCAATTGGAGCTATTACAGGAATTGAAGAAACAATCTTCCCTTTTTCCAATGAAGGAAGGCTAACTCCCATTAATTGTAAGGTCGCTTTTGAAGCGTTTAAGGTAGATTGACCTTCAAAATATGCAGCTTCGATTTGCTGAAACGATTTAGAAGAAGTAATTCCTTCTTTTAAAAGTTCCTTTTTACGTAAATAATCTTTCTCTAAAAAGGCAATATTACTTTTTGCTGAAAGATATTCTTGTTGCATCGAAATAAATTCAGGATTACTAAGTCTTGCGATTACTTGACCTTTTCTTACTTTATCGCCTTCAATCACTTTTACGTCTTGTACTCTACCGCCAATAATAGCACTAACACTGGCTTGTTTTTGAGGCGGTAATTCTAGCTGTCCATTTACTTTTAGACTTTTACCTAAATCAATGGACTTGACTTGTCCCATTTCAATATTCATAATGTCTAACTGCCCAATTTGAAGAGAAAGTGCGGTTCCTTCCCCTTCTTCAGATTCATTATGTTCAGAATCTGCGTTTTCAATAGACTCCTTACTTTCGCCATTTTCCTTTGTTTCTGAGGTGTTTCCACAACTTACCAAGACTATCACAAAGAGTAAAGCGGCACTTATTTTAAATATATTTTTCATTTTATAAAGATTTTATTTTTAGTATTTTCCTGTTAAGTAATTAATTTCGTTAATCGTATGATTGTACAAATTAAGTTTTTTCAAATAGTCGCGTTTTATGGATACAGCCTGCTCTATGGTTGCGATATAAGCCACATAACCTACCTCCCCTTCTTTGTAAGCAATGTTTGCTGAAGAGAATAATTTATCGGCTAATTGCAATCCTTTAGACTCGTAATAATCTAAGGAAGCTTTTTGTTTTTCGAACTCCTGAATGTTTGCTTTTAAACTAGCATTCATGTCTAATTTGGTCTGCTCGTAATTTAATTGTGCAATTTCAGAATTTACTCGAGCAGCTTTTGCTTTTCCGTCCTGTGACCATAAAAAGATAGGGACTTTTACTCCTACTTGAAAGCCTTGAAAGTTTTTTACTCCTTCTATTTGTTGGTTAAAATATCCTGCTGAAATGTCTGGTAAAAACTGAGCTTTTTCTAATTTATGTTCTCTTTCTGAAATGGAAACCAAATTTTCTTGATACTGTAAAAACGGACTTTCATCTGTTAATTCTTCTACGGAAGCAAACGAAATTTTAGTTAGTTCTAAATCTGAAATAGTTACCTCTTGTTCTACATTTAACAATAATTGAAGCTGTTTACGAAGATTTTCTACATCTAAATTTGCTTCGGATTTTAACAACCTTATTTCTTCTCGTTTTCCTTCTGCAGACATCTTTTCTATCAAATTGGTTTCTCCAGATTGATAGCGTTTTTCGGCTATGATGGCAAAGTTTTTAAACTCGTTTTCCAATTCTTCAACTAGAGCAAATCTGCTTTTAGCATACTGAAGTTCCATATAAATGGCACGTACTTTTCGTTCTAAATTATTTTTCTGAATTAACAAAGAAGTTTCGCTCAATGCCACTCTTTCATTTTGCAATTTAGACTGCGTACCATAGACCGTTGGAAATCTAAAATCTTGCGATATCTCCCATTGGTAATCTGTTACCTCACTGTTTAACTGTCCACGACTGTAAGAAACCGAGGTCTTTTCAAAATCGATTGCGGAGCTTTTTAAATTCTCTTGTTTATCAATTTCAAAGTTAGCTGCTTTTATACTTGGATTATTTTCAAAAGCAATCGTTAAAGCTTCTTCTACTGTTAAATTCTTCGTGTTAATAACAGGTTCTTCTTCTTGAGCAGATGAATTCTGACTTCCAACGAAAGTTAAGAATCCGATAAGTACAAGACTTGCTAGCTTTTTATTCATTTTTCTAAGGTGTCTTTTTTCAGATTTAGTTTCAAAAACATAATATAAAACTGGCACCACCAATAAAGTTAATAAGGTAGAAGAAATTAAACCTCCAATAACTACGGTTGCCAGTGGTCGTTGTACTTCGGCTCCTGCTGAAGCTGAAATTGCCATAGGTACAAAGCCCATAATTGCTGCGATTGCCGTTAATAATATAGGACGTAAACGCTCTTTAGTTCCTAGTAATATTCGGTCTTTTAAATCGGTGTGTCCTTCTTCTTTTAAACTATTAAATCTACTTACTAGAACCAGTCCGTTTAGTACGGCAACTCCAAAGAGTACCACAAACCCTACTCCTGCCGAAATACTGAATGGCATTCCTCTTAAAGCCAAACTAAAGATTCCGCCAATGGCAGCCAAAGGCACTGCCATATAAATCATTGAGGCTTGCGAAATAGAATTTAACGCAAAATAAAGCAAGATGAATATTAAGAATAATGCAATTGGCACTACAATTGAAAGTCGTTCCTTTGCACGTTTTAGATTTTCGAAAGAACCTCCATATTCAATAAAATAGCCCTCTGGCAAATCTAATTCTGCGTCCAAACGATCTTGAACTTCTTCCACCATTGACTCTACATCTCTTCCTCTTACGTTGACTCCTACAGAAACTCTTCGATAAGTATTGTCCCTAGAAATCTGCATAGGACCGGGTTTGTAACTAATTTCGGCTAATTCTTTTAAAGGAATTTGAGCTTTTTCATTAGGTAGATCTACAAATAAGTTTTTTAAATCGTCGATACTCTGTCTGTAGGTATCGGAAAATCGAACTACTAAACCGAAACGTTTTTCGCCTTCAAAAATAATTCCTGCATCAGCTCCTGAAAAAGCTGCACTTACATAACTATTTAATTTATCGATTGTCAAACCATATTTAGCTAATTTTTCTCTTTGATAAACTACGGTGATTTGTGGTAAACCATCGGTTGCTTCGGCTCTTACATCTGCAGCACCATCAATTGTTTGGATAATTGCAGCCATTTCTTCCGCTTTTATTGCAAGTACATCTAAATCGTTTCCGTATAATTTAATAGCAACATCTTCCCTAACTCCTGTAAGAAGCTCGTTAAAACGAAGTTCTACAGGTTGTGTAAAAATGAAATTTGCACCAACAATAGATTTTAATTTGTCTTGCATTTTTTCAATTAATTCTGCCTTGGTAGTTGCAGAAGTCCATTTGTCCATATCTTTTTCAAGAATGATAAAACAATCGGCAATATCCATTGGCATAGGATCGGTTGGAATTTCTGAGACTCCAATACGACCTACCATGGTTTTTACTTCTGGGAAATTATCGTTGATAATGTTTTCAACTTGCTCCGAAACTTTAATAGATTCGGTTAATGAAGAACCAGGTTTCATTATAATTTGCATTGCCATATCTCCTTCATCTAATTTCGGAATAAATTCTCCTCCCATATTTGAAAACACAAAACCTGCTAACACAAATAATGAAACAGCAACTAAAATTACAACGGTTCTTACTTTTAAAGCTCCGTTAATTAAGGGTTTGTAGGCTTTAAATATTGCCCCCATTGCCTTGTCACTAATTTTAGTAAGCCAATCTTCTACGTTGGTAAACCATTTTCTTTTCTTTTGTGAAGTGGGTTTCATAAACAAACTCGCCATTACTGGAACATACGTTAAACAAAGCAATAATGCTCCTAAAACTGCATAACCGAATGTGAACGCCATGGGACGGAACATTTTTCCTTCCACTCCTGTTAAAAACAAAATTGGAGTAAAAACAATCAAGATGATTAACTGTCCGAAGAATGCCGAATTCATCATCATACTACTAGATTTATAGGTGAGTTCATCCATTTCTTTGGAAGTGAAATCCTCATTATTTTTCTTTAATCTTTCCTGAATGTGATGAACAGTTCCTTCGACAATAATCACAGCACCATCGACTATAATTCCGAAATCAATCGCTCCTAAAGACATTAAGTTTGCCCACACTCCTGTTGCTTTCATTAAGATAAATGCAAATAATAAGGATAAAGGAATAATGGATGCCGTTAGTAACCCACCACGAATACTTCCTAATAAAAATACTAAAACAAAAACTACGATTAAAGCGCCTTCGATTAAGTTTTTAGATACCGTACTAGTAGTTCTGGCTATTAATGAACTTCGATCTAGGAAAGGCCTAATTTCTAACCCTTCTGGTAATGACTTTTGAATACTTGCAATACGATCTTGCACATTTTTAATCACTTCATTTGGGTTTTCCCCTTTCAGCATTAATACCTGTCCACCTACAGATTCTTGCCCGTCTTCGGTAAAAGCACCAAAACGAACCGAGGATCCAAATTGTACAGCATCGGCAACATCTTTAATAAGTATAGGTGTGTTGTTGTTGTTTTCAATCACGATGTTTTCGATGTCTTCAAGAGATCTTGCCAATCCTTCGCCACGAATAAAATTAGCTTGGTGGTTTTTCTCTATATAAGCACCTCCTGTGTTGGAGTTGTTTTTTTCAAGGGCTTCAAAAACCTCGCTGATGCTAATACCCATACTGTTTAGACGGTTTGGGTTTAGGGCGATTTCGTATTGTTTTACATTTCCTCCAAATGAATTAATTTCAACCACACCAGGCACTAAAGCCATTTGTCGTTTTACAATCCAATCTTGAATGGTACGTAGTTCGGCTGGAGAGTAATTATGTTCGTAACCTTCTTTAGGAACAAGCGAATATTGGTAAATTTCACCAAGACCTGTAGCAATTGGAGCCATAAATGGTTTTCCGAAGCCAGCAGGAATATCCTCTTGGATTTCAGTAAGTTTTTCCTGTACTAATTGTCTTGGAAGGTAAGTTCCCATTTCGTCTTTAAATACGATGGTTACCACTGAAAGCCCGAAACGAGAAACCGAACGAAGCTCAATCACACTAGGTAAATTGGCAACGGCGAGCTCTACGGGATAGGTTACAAATTGCTCGATATCTTCGGTACCGAGATTGGGAGCAACGGTAATAACTTGCACCTGATTGTTGGTGATGTCGGGAACCGAGCCCAATTTAATAGTCATCATGGAATAGGTACCGACTCCGATGAGCACCAGCACCATCAATCCGACAATGAACTTATTATGTATGGAAAAGTTTATGATTTTATTAATCATGAATTTTGGGTTTTAAAAAATTTTAAATAGGTAATAGGTACTCTTAATTAAAATGAGTGTAGTGAATCTGAAGATTCCTGTCATACTTTAAAATTTTGTTATTTTAACACTTCAACAAACTCAGTGTACAACAAATTAGTATAAGCAAAGGAACTAGGTAAATTACACTTCGACAAGCTCAGTGTACAACTTAGTTAACACAAGTAACAGGAATGTGGTTAAACCCTTGGAGGTTGGAGTATAGAATTAGGAATGTCTTTTCCTAAGTTATCGATGTGAAAAAACACCTCTGAAGGGATTTCAGTAGTAAAAGTTGCGAATTTAATAATATTGAACTCTGCCACATGAACTTGGCAGCATTGACAATGACAGAACGGCGAACATAAGTCTGAAGCATTATGATCGTGATCTAAATCTTGCAATTGCACTATTTCAGTATTTGAAGAATTATCAAATGCCGAACTATCCTCACAAGGTGCAAAGTTGAGTGCCAATACGTAAACCGCTAAAATGAATGTTATAAATTTCACAGAGGCAAATATACAAAATTTGTGTTGCAATGGTAGTGCAAAAAACATCGATACATTAAACAAAATATTTCAATATTAATACAAATCTTATATTGTCGGAACTAAATAGGAACATTCTACAAATAAAAACCGTAAAAAGCTTTATTTTAGCTAATTACGGTTTTATAATGCGGAGAAAGAGGGATTCGAACCCCCGGAGGTGTGACCCTCAACAGTTTTCAAGACTGCCGCATTCGACCACTCTGCCATTTCTCCTTAGTGTCTCATCAGATATTCTCTGAATGCGGCTGCAAATATAATATGCTTTTTTAATTTAATAAAGATTTATTACAATTTTATATAAAAAAATATGGTCGCCTAAAAAACCAACGAATTAGGCGACCATTTTGCACAGATTTTCTAAACTTTGTGTGCCAATTTTTAAATTTGAAAAGTATTATATATTATTAACTAAACAATAATAAACGGTATGGTTAAATAAATTTCTTTTTCATAGCAATTTAATTTTTAACAAACCGTATGAATAACTTTCATACTGTAAATAAACACCATAAAAATCGAATTTTGATAAACCCCGATAAGAGTTTACCTTTTTTTGATAAAAAAAACTATTAACAAAAAAAGAAATAATCTCTATTTACACGATAATTCAACTTGTCAAAATAGTAAATTATTTTTTCTTGTGCCGTTGAATTAGCAACAGTAATAATACTTTGAGAGTTTTTTATATGTTTTAAAGCCGTAAATGGCAACATTTCTTGTTCGTAAATATGCTTTCCTATTTTCTTAGGGTTGTCGCAAATCCAATAAAAATTAATATTTTTTTCTAAAAGTTTTTTTGCAATATTTTTTCCCTTATTTCCTGCTCCCCAAATCACTAATTTTTTATTTTTATCAAAATCAAGATCTAAAAAATACTTTAATTTAATTTCTAAAAAAGTATAATCTGCATAATAAGGATCTGTTCTTGAAGTTCTTGTTGCATAGTCTCTCCAAAAATGTAAAATCTTCGAACAAGCAATAGGTTTTAATTCGTTTTTGTAGAATCTGAAAGCTAGATCATAATCTTCAGGATAATAGTTAGGGTTAAAAGCTTCCGATAATTCAAAATCTTTTCTAAAAACCATCCAACAAGGCGAAGGAATTGCACATTCCTTATAAATACCCTCAAAATTGGTTCCTGTTGAAATCAATCCATTCAACCATCTTTCATAATTTTTAAATCCATCACCCAATTCTTTTTCTGAAAAATATTTCACTAAACCCAAGGCAATATGACCACTACCCGATTTTAATAAATTCGATTTTAAAACTTCTAACTTATCTAAACTCATTTTATCGTCCGAGTCCATCCTAGTGATAAAATTGCCCTTACTTTTTGAATAAGCTAATCGTAAAGCTTCAATAATTCCATTTTCTGAATTTTTAAAGACTCTTATTCTCTTATCTTTTAATGCATATTCTCTTAAAATTAAAAAACTATTATCAGTAGAATAATCGTCTATCACAATTAACTCCCAATTTGTTTCGGTCTGATTTACAATAGAATTCAAACATTCTTTCAAAAACAATTCGGTGTTTTTTACAGGCATTAAAATACTAATCAACGTGTTTTTATTCATATGTGTAAATATAAAAATAGGTTTTCACATAACTTTCACATTTATCATTTATAGTTCCATTATATTTATGCTCTTAAAATTATCTTTATGAATCGAATATTAGCTGCACTTGTCGTAATCTTAACGGTCTCTTGCAACTCCGCTCAAAACGCAAGTTCTTCAAATAAAAAGTCTGCTGAAGACTATGCAAACACCATCACCGCCAAAGAATTAAAAACCCATCTTTATATTCTTGCCGATGATAATATGAAAGGAAGAATGACAGGCGAAAATGGAAATAATAAGGCTGCAGAATATCTTCGGAATTATTATATAGACCAAAACATTCAGTCTCCTATTGAAAAAAACAACTACTATCAGACAATTCCAGCCGACTTTTTTAATGGTGCTACTAACGGAAGCCCTTCACAAAATGTCGTAGCCTTTATTGAAGGTTCAGAAAAACCAAATGAAATCATTGTACTTTCTGCTCATTACGATCACGTTGGTGTTAAAAACGGAAATGTTTACAACGGTGCTGATGACGATGGAAGCGGAACCGTTTCTTTAATGGAAATGGCTCAGGCTTTTCAAATAGCAAAAAACAACGGAAACGGACCTAAACGTTCTATCCTAATTTTACACGTTACGGGAGAAGAAATTGGTTTATTTGGTTCTAAATATTACACCGAACATCCTCTTTTTCCTTTAGAAAATACGGTAGTAGATCTAAATACTGATATGGTTGGAAGAATTGGTTCTGAAAAAGAAGGAAACGACAACTATATTTATTTAATAGGAAGTGATAAGCTAAGTCAAGAGCTTCACGATTTATCGGAAGCAGTAAATAAAAAATACACTCAATTAGAATTAGATTATACTTATAATGACGAAAACGACCCCAACCGTTTTTACTACCGAAGCGATCATTACAACTTTGCAAAAAACAACATTCCTGTAATATTTTATTTTAACGGAACTCACGAAGACTATCATCAGCCCGGAGATACACCCGATAAAATAGAGTACGATTTAATGGCAAAAAGAGCCAAACTTATCTTTTTAACGGCTTGGGAGATTGCCAATCGTGAAGGGAGAATCACAGCCGATAAATTAAAGTAATATTAAACCATTTCCTGCAAGGTTTTAAAACCTTGTAGGTATTAAAAAACACTCCAGACCTCTCAGGTTTCCTTTGTTCTCCAAAGCTTTTAAGCATAGGAGAAAAAACCTTTGAGGTCTTTTTAGTTTTACAAAGTTTAGTCCACAAAAAAAGCTCCCCATTTAAGAGAAGCTTTGTCTTTTGGGTGGAAGACCGGATTCACTTCGACTACGCTCTGTATAAACTTCTCATCCTACTTGTTATTATTAAAATTCGCCTACAAAAAAAGCTCCCCATTTAAGAGAAGCTTTGTCTTTTGGGTGGAAGACCGGATTCGAACCGGCGACCTCCTGAACCACAATCAGGCGTTCTAACCAACTGAACTACAACCACCATTTTAATTTCGCTTTTAAAGCGGCTGCAAATATAAATCTTTTCATTTCGTTTTACAATAGAGATTGAAAAGAATTTTAAATAATATCATATAAAGATTTTACCGCTACAAAACGTTCTACGGTAAAGCCTTCTCCGTGTTCGGTTCCTATTAATCTTCCTAATTCTTGTGCCCTGTAGGTTATACTATCTTTAAAATTAGTAGTCGATATTGGTGTAACTGGCTCGTTAGAATCTTGTTGATGAAACTGAGTTTTATATGCTAAAACAGATTCCAATTTCTTATCGATAAATCCTGAAACATCCACTACAAAATCGGGTTCTATATTTTTCCACTGTATATAATGATAGACGTGTTTTGGCCGCCAAGCTTCTTGATTTTTTCCTTCTGAAGTAGTTTCAATTTTTCGCAATCCACTCAAAAAACAAGCATCACTTACTAAGCTACTCCCTTTTGGGTGGTCGATATGACGATCGTCAATGGCGTTACACAAAACAATATCTGGTTGATATTTACGAATCATTTTAATTATTTTTAACTGATGTTCTTTATCATTCACAAAAAATCCATCGGCAAATTCCATATTAACTCTAAAACTAGCTCCTAATATTTTTCGAGCATCTTCTGCTTCCACATCCCGAGTTTCTGCGGTTCCGCGAGTTCCTAATTCACCTCTAGTTAAATCGATGAATCCAACCGTTTTTCCATTGGATATTTCTTTAGCAATGGTTGCTCCTGCTCCTAATTCTATATCGTCTGGATGTGCACCAATGGCGAGTATGTCTATTTTCATTTTACTAATTTCTTTGTGGTACTTTGTACCTTCTTAGTGTACTTTGTGGTTAATTTAAAATAAATATAAATATTGTTATTTCTATTTCAAGTGTTTTTTTACATCCATTCTTTGATGAAGAATTCTTACTATTTCTACAATTTCGTTTTCCAATTTTTTATAAAATATCAAGTGGGATTTTATTTTTGTTACTCGGTAGTTTTTTCGAGTTTGCTCAACAGATTTCCCAGTCATAAAGTTACCTGAAACAAATTCAATTTCTTTAATGATCAAATCATAATACCTATCTGCTTGCTCCTTTGACCATTTATTAAAAGTGTAAATCCAAATATTGTTTATGTCCTCTATAGCTTGATTACTTATTCGATACTTATGTTTTCTCATAAGTGCTGCTTATGCAATTTTTCAAGGTTTTGTTTTGGATTAAAGTTTTCAACAAAACCACTTTCTTCTCCAACTTCTAAGGCTTTGATTAACTCTCTTTCTTTCTTTTCTTCAAATTCTAACAACCTTAAAGCTGACCTAATTACTTCACTTACCGAATTATATCTTCCAGATTTTACTTCTGTTTTAATAAAATCTTCAAAATGATCTCCAATAGATATCGATGTGTTCTTTCCCATTTTATAAATTAATTAATCAAAGATACCAAGACTTGGTAACGAATCCAAATTAGACACAACTCTTTTCGAATGCCTGCTTTAAATCTGAAATAATATCTTTTCGGTCTTCAATTCCTACTGATAATCGCAATAATCCTTCTGCAATTCCTTGTTTTATTCGTTCTTCTTCTCCCAACAATGCATGTGATGTTTTTGAAGGAGCCAAAATAGTGGACTCCACTCCTGCCAAACTCATCGAAGGTTTGATAAGTCGTAGGGCTTTTAAAAACTTACTGGAATCAACGTTTTCAAAAAGTTCAAATGATAGCATTCCTGTAAATCCTTTCATCTGTTTTTTTGCTAATTTATAATTGGGATGTGTTTTTAATCCTGGATAATACACTTTAGCTACCAAATCGTTTTTCTCTAACCATTTAGCCACTTTTTTGGCATTTCGGTTATGAGATTTTACACGAATTGCTAAGGTTTTCATACTTCGTTCTAACAACCAAACGGTATATTCACTTAGGTTTCCGCCGAGATTTTTTCCGACATTCCATATCTTTTTTATATGTTCTTCGGAAGCTGCCACTGCTCCCGCACTAATATCACTATGACCTCCTAAATATTTGGTAGCACTGTGTATCATAACATCAATTCCAAAATCGATAGGCGTCTGATTGATAGGTGAAGCAAAGGTATTATCAATCATAGAAACCAACTTATTCTCTTTTGCTATTCTTGAAATCATTTCTAAATCAGTAATTTTCATCAAAGGATTGGAAGGTGTTTCCACATAAATCACTTTGGTATTTTCTTTAATTTTTGAAGTAAAATCTTCTTCAGAAAAACCATCGGTAAAATCGAATTCAATTCCGAATTTAGGAAATTCTTCCACAATAAAATTATAAGCACCACCATAAATTGTTTTTTGAACCACTACGTGATCGTCTTTATCTAAAAACGCTAACAAGACTGTACTTACTGCTGCCATTCCGCTTGCGAAAATCAATCCTGCTTCCGTTTTCTCTAAAGCTGCCACTTTTTTACACAAAGCTTCTTGGTTGGGCGTATTAAAATATCGCGGATATCGAAGCACTTCAACATCTTCATAAGCATACGAATTAGTCATATATAATGGTGAAATCGCACCTTTAAACTACTGATCTTCTACTTCACCAACTTGTACGCAAATGGTGTTGGTTCCTAAACTTTTGATTTTCATTTAAAAATATTTTTAGAGAAACACAAGATACAATATCCTTTCAATATTTTTATCTTTACCAAATGAAAACACTTCTTATTAATATAAAAGAACTGCTTCAAGTTCGTGATATTGCACCCAATAAAGTTAGTGGAGCCGAAATGAAAGAACTTCCAACATTAAAAAATGCTTGGTTGTTAGTTGAAAATGATATCATTAAAGACTTCGGAACGATGGATGTTTTAACTGAAACGGAAGTACATAAAACCATAGACTGTACTGGAAAAATAGTGCTTCCTACTTGGTGCGATTCGCATACTCACATAGTTTATGCTGGTAACAGAGAACAAGAATTTGTAGATAGAATTAACGGATTATCCTACCAAGAAATAGCCGATAATGGCGGTGGAATTTTAAACAGTGCAAAGAAACTTCAACAAACATCCGAAGCGGATTTATTTACACAATCGGCTGCTCGTTTAAAGGAAGTGATGAAATTAGGAACCGGAGCCATCGAAATAAAATCGGGTTACGGACTTACCACCGAAGCTGAATTAAAAATGCTTCGAGTTGCCAAAAAATTAGGCGAAACATTTCCTGTAAAAGTAAAAACTACTTTCTTGGGAGCACACGCAGTTCCCTCAGAATTTAAAAACGACAAACAAGGATATATGGATCATATTTGTAATGATATGCTTCCGAAAGTAGCTGAAGAAAACCTTACCGATTACGTGGATATTTTCTGTGAAAAAGGATATTTTACGGTAGAAGATACCCATCAATTGCTTTCCGAAGCAAAAAAATATGGATTGATTCCTAAAACACACGTGAATCAATTTAACGCTATTGGTGGTGTTAAAGCAAGCGTAGATCATCAAGCTTTGAGCGTGGATCATTTAGAAGTAATTACAGATGAAGACATTTCAGTTTTAAAAAATTCTGAAACGATGCCTGTAGCACTTCCCTCCTGTTCTTATTTTTTAAGCATTCCTTATACTCCTGGAAGAAAAATTATCGATGCAGGGCTTCCATTAGCATTAGCAACCGATTATAATCCTGGTTCAACTCCAAGCGGAAATATGAATTTTGTAGTCGCCACTGCTTGCATAAAAATGAAACTCACGCCCGAGGAAGCAATTAACGCAGCAACCATTAACGGAGCTTACGCAATGGGAATTTCAGAAACCCACGGAAGTATTACCAAAGGAAAATCTGCGAGTGTGATTATTACTAAAGAAATCCCTTCCTATGGCTATTTACCTTATGCTTTCGGCAGTAATTTAATTGATATGGTAATTGTTGCTGGGGAGGTTTTATGAATTAATTCTTTGGCTTTATTCAATGATACATACCCTTTCTCTGATTAATTACACGTACCCTTCGGCTCCGCTCAGGGTGCAAAATTAAACATTTTAACTCGGTCACTGAGCGGAGTCGAAGTGACTTAATTACTAAACCCCTTCTTCTTCAATAAAGGTGTAATTTCAGGATCTCTTCCAATAAAGTCTTTGTATAAATCTACTCCCGATTTTGTTCCTCCTGAAGCTAACATTTCACGATATCTTTTTGCTAATTCTTTATTGAAAATATCACCCGTTTTTTTGAATTCAGCAAAAGTATCTGCATCCAAAACTTCACTCCACATATAACTGTAATATCCCGCAGAATAACCACTTGCAAAAATATGATTGTAATACGTACTTCTGTAACGAGGAAGTATTTCGTTAATCAAATCAATTTTTGACATCGCATCTCTTTCAAAAGAATTCACATCTTTTTTAGTAGGTTCTGTTATTGAATGCCAGTCCATATCTAGATAGGCAGCAGCCATATATTCTACCGTTCTAAAGCCTTCGTTAAAATCATTGGCCTCATTCATTTTTTTAATCATTTCTTCTGGAATTACTTCTCCTGTTTTGTAATGTTTTGCATATAACGCCAATACTCTAGGTTCGCTCATCCAATTTTCCATTACTTGCGAAGGAAACTCAACAAAGTCACGGGGAACATTGGTTCCTGCAAGGTTTGGATATTTTACGTGAGAAAGTAATCCGTGTAAAGCGTGACCAAATTCGTGAAACATCGTTTGTGCTTCCGTAAAAGATAATAAGGAAGGAGTTCCTTCTGTAGGTGGTGGGAAATTAAAGTTGTTGGTAACTATAGGAGTTACAAATCCATCATAATTACTTTGTCCAATAAGTTCATTCATCCAAGCGCCTCCTCGTTTACTTTCTCTAGTGAAGAAATCCATATAAATAACTCCAACGTGAGTTCCGTCTGCTTCTTTTACTTCAAAAACTTGTTGATCTTTATGCCATTTCGGAGCATCTTTTAAAGGTGTAAATGTGAGTCCGAATAACTCTTTAGCTAATAAAAAAGCTCCTTCTCTAACTGAATTTACTTCAAAATAAGGACGTGTTTCATCTTCATTAAAATTATAACGTTGCTTTCTAATTTTTGCCACATAATAACGCCAATCACTTCCTCTAAAACTTTCTTCAATTCCTTCAGATTTCATAATTTCAGCAAGAGAATTTCTGTCTTTCTTTGCCATATTTAAGGCAGGTGTCCAAAGTTGATTCATTAAAGTATAAACCGCTTCGGGCTTTTCAGCCATATTGTTTGCTAAAATATAATCGGCGTGAGACTTGTATCCCAAAAGATTGGCTCTCTCTAAACGCAACGTGGTCATTTCAATTATAATGGCTTTGTTGTCGTTTTCGTTATTGTTATTTCCACGCATCGCATAGCCTTGAAATAACTTTTCGCGAAGTTCTCTATTGGGTGAACTTTGAAGAAACGGATTGATACTCGGACGTGACAAAGTAAATGACCATCCCGAATCATAACCTCTTTTCTTGGCTTCGGAAGCAGCCGAGGCAACCAATGCTTCAGATAAATCTCCTAAATCTTCTTTGTTGGTAGTATGAATTTCGAAATTATTGGTTTCGTTTAAAAGGTTTTCACCAAAAGCCGTAGATAATTCTGACAGGCGTTTGTTAATTTCCATTAATCGTTCCTTTTTTTCACCTTCTAAATTCACTCCCGCTCTTACATAATTTTTATAGGTTTTTTCGAGTAGAAAATTTTCTTCT
The DNA here is from genome assembly GCA_027080135.1 of Flavobacteriaceae bacterium. GTDB lineage: Bacteria > Bacteroidota > Bacteroidia > Flavobacteriales > Flavobacteriaceae > Marifrigoribacter. The sequence continues at coordinate 49,739 of JALWUJ010000039.1, forward strand.
TCAGATAAAGTTAGATTTTCTCTGTTATCATAAACCTGTTTTACTCGTTTAAATAAAATTGGATTTAAATTAACTTCATCCCTGTGAACGGTAAGCTCTGGAGAAATTTTCTTTTTTGCTTCTTTTAAAACATCGTTTGTATTTGCGGCTTCAACAGCAGAAAAAGTATTTGAAACCCGACTCAATAAATCACCGCTTATCGCCAAAGCCTCAATCGTATTTTTGAAAGTTGGAGCCTCTGGATTGCTGATTATTTTTTCAATTTCTGAATTATGAATTTTTATCGCCTCCCTAATCGCAGGCAAATAATCTTCACTTTTAATTTTATCGAAAGGCGGAACACCAAAAGTCGTATCCCAATTTTCAAGTAATGGATTTTCGTTATTCATAATTTTGGTAATTTCTGTAGTTTCTGTTTCATTTTTACAAGAAAACAATAGAGCAACGGTAATAAAAAGTAGGGTTGTAAGTTTTTTCATTTAAAGAAATTTAAGCTATAAAAATACGGATTTTTCTACTGTTTCTATTCGATTATTTCTGAAAAGTTGAGTGCTTTTTTCTTTGGAGAAATGTATTGTAGCTCCTGACTCTTATTTCGAACTATTCAACGCCATTTTACACAATGTACCCTTCGACTCCGCTTAGGGTACTGACTAACATTCAACAAAAGATAAAAATTCAACTCGGTCACTGAGCATCCCGAGAGTTCGGGAGAAATGACGGTTATTAAATTGTTTTCATATATTTATAATTCATTAATATTTTATTTTTTATAATATGAAAGGGTATATGTACATTTTAAAATGCTTTAACGATTTGTACTATACAGGGAGTACAAATAATTTAAAGAAAAGAGTTGCACAACACAATGCAGGTGAAGGGTCAAATTTCACAAAAAAGCACCTCCCAGTTAAGTTAGTGTATTTTGAAGAATTCCAAAGAATAGATGAAGCATTTTATCGTGAAAAACAAGTTCAAGGTTGGAGTAGGAAAAAGAAAGAAGCTTTAATAAACGGGGAAACTAATTTGCTTCATTCTCTTTCTGAATGTAAAAACGAAAGTCACTCGAAAAACAAATAAGAACTAATTATCTTTTTGGTTCTTGTTAACTATTCGTACCATTTGGCACGTACCCTTCGACTCCGCTCAGGGTACGCAAGTTAAATTGAACATCTTAACTCAGTCATTGAACACCTTAACCATTCAAAAAAAGTTAGTATTTTCTTCAAAGGTCAAATCTGTACCCGGTCACTGAGCGGAGCCGAAGTGACCAGACCCAAAAAATTAATTTCCAATTAAATTCAAATTTCTAATCTCTTTACCCTAATTTTGAAATTCAAATAAAAAAAGATGCAAAAACAACTCATAGAATGTGTACCTAATATTAGTGAAGGTCGCGATTCAAAAATTATAGAAACCGTTTCTCAAATTGTTGAAACTGTAGAAGGTGTAAAACTTTTGGATGTAGATCCTGGAAAAGCAACCAACAGAACCGTCATCACTTTTGTTGGTGAACCCGAACCTGTGATTGAAGCTGCTTTCAGATTGATAAAAAAAGCTTCCGAATTAATTGATATGAGCAAACATACGGGTGAACATCCTCGTTTTGGTGCAACCGATGTTTGTCCGCTGGTACCAATTTCAAATATTTCATTAGAAGAAATCGCCAAATATGCTCATAAATTAGGAGAACGTGTTGGCAAAGAACTAGGTATTCCGGGTTATTTCTACGAAACAGCAGCCAAAGAAGAAAAACGTAAAAACCTTGCCAATTGCCGAAGTGGAGAATACGAAGGATTGGCTGCAAAACTTTCAGACCCTAATTGGAAACCCGATTTTGGACCTGCCGAGTACAATAAAAATGTTGCTCGCACTGGAGCAACTGCAATTTCGGCAAGAGATTTTTTAATTGCTTATAATGTAAATTTAAACACCACATCTACCCGTAGAGCAAACGCTATTGCTTTTGACATTAGAGAAGCAGGAAGAATAAAACGAGAAGGAAACCCAATTACAGGCAAAAAAGTGTTGGACGAAAACGGAGAACCTATTCGTATTCCCGGAAAGCTTAAAGCTGTAAAAGGAATTGGTTGGTATATTGATGAATACGGAATTGCACAAATATCTTACAACCTTACCAACATCTCTATTACTTCAATGCACAAAGCTTTTGATGAAAGTTGTAAAGCTGCTTTAAAACGTGGAATTAGAGTTACAGGTTCTGAAATTATCGGATTAATTCCCTTACAAGCGATGTTAGATGCAGCAGATTTTTATCTAATTAAACAAGAACGCTCTCTAGGAATTGCTGAAAGCGAAAAGATTAAAATCGCAGTAAAATCCTTAGGGCTTGACGATTTAAAACCTTTTCATCCCGAAGAGAAAATTATTGAATATATGCTGAAAGGTTCAGATGAAAAGAAACTAATCGATTTCAAATTAGATGACTTTGCAGATGAAACCGCAGGAGAATCTATGGCTCCAGGTGGCGGCTCAATTTCGGCTTATGTGGGAACATTGGGAGTTTCGTTAGGGACGATGGTTGCCAACTTGTCGGCTCATAAAGCAGGTTGGGATGATCGTTGGGAATTCTTTTCAGAATGGGCAGTAAAAGGACAAGCTTACAAAGAAAAGTTATTGTTTTTGGTAGATGAAGACACCAACGCTTTTAATAAAATTATCGATGGTTTTAGAATGCCAAAAGATACAGATGAAGAAAAAGAAGCAAGAAAACAAGCCATTGAAGAAGCTACAAAATACGCTACCCAAATTCCATTTCAGGTAATGGAAACTTCCTTTAATTCGATGGAAGTTATGCAAGCAATGATCAAAGATGGTTTGCAAAACTCACTTTCTGATGGTGGAGTTGGAGTGCTTTGTGCAAAAGCAGCAGTTTTAGGTGCTTATTTTAATGTAAAAATTAATGCGAAAGATATTAAAGACCGAGTTTTTGCTGAAGATATTTTAACAAAAGCTGAAACCATTTATCAGCAAACTTTAAAAATTGAAGCAGAAACTATTGAGTATATTAACGGTAAAATGTAAAACCCTATAACTTGTGCTGAACTTGTCGATGTAAAAAGGAGTTTTTTAATTTTATCTAGTTGAAAAAGAAGACTTAAAAGCCAAAAATAGTTGGTAACTTTTCCTCTTATTAATTATAAAAAATTCATTAATTCGGAAGCTTTTTTTAACTCTTTAAATTTGAAATGTACTACTACTTCATCAGCAACTTTTTCGTGTTCCCAAGTAGTATGAAACGGAATGTGAATTGCCGAAGCACCAATTTCTAAAACAGGAAGAATATCCGATTTTAAAGAATTTCCGACCATTAAAAATTCTTCAGGTTGAATATCTAAATGCTTGATGAGTTTTTTATATTGTCGCGGTTGCTTATCGCTCATCACTTCAATATGATGAAAATAATTTTCTAAACCAGATTTGATTAATTTTCGTTCTTGGTCTAATAAATCGCCTTTGGTTGCCATTACCAATTTATATTTTTTTGATAATTGCTGAAGGGTTTCTTCAATTCCATCAATCAATTCAATAGGCATATTCAGCATTTCTTTGGCAATGTTTATTAATTTTGAAATGGTTTCAATCGGAATTTTATTTTCAGATATTTTTATCGCTGCTTCAATTAAGGATAGTGCAAAAGGTTTGATCCCGTAGCCATAAGTTGGAAGGTTTTGCATTTCAATTTCAAACAAAATTTTATTGCAGGTATCTTCGGGTAAAAAGTCGTTTAATAAGTTGCAAAAATCTTCTTCTGCCTTTCTGAAATAAGGTTCGTTTACCCAAAGTGTGTCGTCGGCATCGAAGGCGATTACTTTTATTTTGTTTAGATTCATATTTTGGTTATTACATAGAGATTCACAGAGGTTTCACAAAGTTACACAAAGATTTTTTTTTATAACCCTTCCAAAGTTTATCCTGAAACTTTGGATATGGAAGGTTTTTAGACAAGACTTATAAGGTTTTAAAACCTTGCAGGTCGTACATCTTTTATCGTAATGTGCAACCGTAGAGATTCACTGAAATCGAGGAGATAAACTGAAAAGAAAAAACTCTGTGAGCCTCTGTGGCTCTCTGCGAATCTTCGTGTAACAACTACTACCGAATCAACTTCTTATACTTAATACGTTTCGGCATTAAATCGCCACCCAAGCGTTTCTTTTTATTTTCTTCGTAATCACTAAATCCTCCTTCAAAGAAATACACTTGACTATCACCTTCAAAAGCTAAAATATGGGTACAAATTCTATCTAAAAACCAACGATCGTGAGAAATAACCACTGCACAGCCAGCGAAGTTTTCAAGTCCTTCTTCCAAAGCACGTAAAGTATTTACATCTAAATCATTGGTTGGTTCATCAAGTAAAAGTACGTTTCCTTCTTCCCGTAAAGTCATTGCTAAATGAAGTCGGTTACGTTCTCCACCAGAAAGCATGGAAACTTTTTTGTTCTGTTCGCTTCCACCGAAATTAAAACGACTTAAATAAGCACGAGAATTTACTTGCTTCCCTCCCATCATAATGAGTTCTTGTCCATCGCAGAAATTCTCCCAAATAGATTTATTAGGATCTATATTAGAATGTGCCTGATCTACATAAGCGATTTTTGCAGTTTCACCAACAATAAATTCTCCTTTATCTGGGTTTTCTTCGCCCATAATCATTTTGAAAATAGTGGTTTTACCAGCACCATTAGGTCCAATAATACCAACAATTCCCGCCTGTGGTAAATTAAAGTTTAAATCTTCATACAATAATTTATCACCAAATGCTTTTGAAACTCCTTTGGCTTCAATTACATTGGTTCCTAAACGAGGGCCATTAGGAATGTAGATTTCCAATTTTTCGTCCAATTGCTTTTGATCTTGGCTCATCAACTTATCATAGTTTTTAAGCCTTGCTTTTTGTTTGGTTTGTCTTCCTTTTGCTCCTTGACGAACCCATTCTAACTCACGTTCTAAAGTTTTTTGACGTTTGGAAGCTGTTTTGCTTTCTTGTGCCATTCGTTTAGATTTTTGGTCTAACCAAGAAGAATAGTTTCCTTTCCACGGAATTCCTTCTCCTCTGTCTAATTCTAAAATCCAACCAGCCACATTATCTAAGAAATATCTATCGTGCGTTACTGCGATTACCGTTCCTTTATATTGAGCAAGATGATGTTCTAACCAATGCACACTTTCTGCATCCAAGTGGTTGGTAGGTTCATCTAATAAAAGCACGTCGGGTTCTTGTAATAATAATCTACACAATGCTACTCTTCTGCGTTCACCTCCTGATAAAACGTTTATTGGAGAATCTCCAGGAGGCGTACGAAGTGCATCCATTGCAATTTCTAGTTTGGTATCTAATTCCCAAGCGTTTTTGGCGTCGATTTCATCTTGAAGCTTTGCCTGTTTGTTCATCAGTTCTTCCATTTTATCTGGATTCTCATAAACTTCAGGTAAGCCAAACATATCGTTTATTTTATTGTACTCGTCCAATATGTCAACTACTTCTTGAACGCCTTCTTTTACAATTTCGATAACGGTTTTGGTTTCGTCTAATTTGGGTTCTTGTTCTAAATATCCTACGGAATAACCATCGGCAAAAACTACGTCGCCACGATAGTTGGTATCTACTCCTGCAATTATTTTAAGAAGTGTTGATTTTCCACTTCCGTTTAGCCCTAAAATTCCAATTTTAGCACCGTAGAAAAAACTTAAATATATGTTTTTTAGTACAGGAGTTTGCGAATTTTGAAACGCTTTAGTTACTCCCGACATTGAGAAAATTACTTTTTTATCGTCAGACATTATATTATACTTATTGTTTATTATTATTTAGGACTGAATACTGCCTACTTAATACTCTTTACTGAATTATACCCTTCCTTTTAATGCGTTAAAAACCCAAGCAATGGCGAAAAATCCAATACCTACAGTAGCAAAGCCCCAGCCAGCAACATCATCGTATCTAAAAGCTCCTAAGGCAATTAAAATTAATCCCATTAATATCATTATAAAAGTAGCCCAAGCGAGTACTGTGTTTTTATTCATTCCCATAATTTATAATATTTCAAGGAGTTCTCCCAAATAGGTTGGGGAAAACCTTATTAGTTAAAATATCTGCTTTTTTATATTAGACAGAACCACAAATATCGTAATAAAAATTGTTTCAGAAAGCAATTACTCATACTTTAACTCGATTATAAAAGATAATTACAACCATGAGATTAAATGGTATTTTGTATTTTAGCCCAAAGTAAAATTTCTATGGATTTAAACTTCAATAAAAACGAAGATTACAATAAATTATTAATTTCTTCTTTAAAACAAAAACTCTCTAAAGTGAAGCTTGGCGGCGGAAAAGTTAGAATTGAAAAACACCATGCCAAAGGCAAAATGACGGCTCGTGAACGTATTGATTACCTTCTAGATCCAAAATCTAAAAGCATAGAAATTGCCGCATTTGCAGGCGAAGGAATGTATAAAGAACACGGCGGTTGTCCTTCTGGTGGAGTGGTTGTAAAAATTGGTTATGTAAGCGGAAAGCAATGTATTGTCGTTGCCAATGATGCCACAGTAAAGGCAGGTGCTTGGTTTCCTATTACAGGAAAAAAGAATTTACGTGCTCAAGAAATATCTATTGAAAACAGACTACCTATCATTTATTTGGTAGATAGTGCTGGAGTTTACCTTCCAATGCAAGATGAAATTTTTCCTGATAAGGAACATTTCGGAAGGATTTTTAGAAACAACGCTGTAATGAGTAGCATGGGGATTACCCAAATTTCTGCCATTATGGGAAGTTGTGTTGCTGGTGGTGCTTACCTCCCTATTATGAGTGATGAGGCTTTAATTGTAGATAAAACCGGAAGTATTTTCTTGGCAGGAAGCTATTTGGTAAAAGCTGCTATTGGAGAATCTATCGACAACGAAAGCCTTGGTGGAGCAACTACACATTGTGAAATTAGTGGTGTTACCGACTACAAATCTAAAGATGATAAAGATGCTTTGGATACCATAAAAAAGATATTTTCGAAAATTGGTGATTATGAAAAAGCTGGTTTTAATAGAGAAAAGCCTAGAAAACCTATAGAAAACCCTAAAGAAATATTCGGAATCCTACCTCGTTCTCGAGCCGAGCAATACGATATGCGGAAAATCATAAAGCGTTTAGTAGATAAATCTGAATTTGAAGAATATAAAAAAGACTATGGAAAAACCATCTTAACAGGTTATGCTCGAATTGATGGTTGGGCAGTTGGAATCGTCGCTAATCAACGTACTTTGGTAAAAAACAAAAAGGGCGAAATGCAATTTGGCGGTGTTATTTATAGTGATAGTGCCGATAAAGCCACTCGTTTTATTGCCAATTGCAACCAGAAAAAAATCCCTTTAGTTTTCTTACAAGATGTTACAGGTTTTATGGTAGGTAGTAAAAGTGAGCACGGCGGAATTATAAAAGACGGAGCCAAAATGGTCAACGCTGTTAGTAATAGTGTCGTGCCTAAATTCACGATTGTTATCGGAAATTCCTACGGAGCAGGTAATTATGCAATGTGTGGAAAAGCCTATGACCCAAGATTGATTGTCGCATGGCCAAGTGCTGCATTAGCAGTAATGAGTGGAAATAGTGCTGCAAAAGTTTTGCTTCAAATTGAAACCGCTTCCTTAAAAAAACAAGGAAAGGTAATTACCGAAAAAGATGAAAAAGAACTCTACGAAATAATAAAAGCACGTTACGATGAACAGATTTCTCCGTATTACGCAGCCTCTAGAATCTGGACTGATGCTGTGATAGATCCTTTAGATACTCGTACTTGGATTTCTATGGGAATTGAAGCTGCCAATCACACTCCTATTGAGAAGAAATTTAATTTAGGGGTTATTCAGGTTTAAAAAAGGTATTGGGTTTTAGTCGGTAGGTTTTAAAACTTCAACATTAGGAGTTCAAAATTCGATATTCAGTGTTCAACATTTAAAATCCGTACTCTTCGATACATTTTTTGTGCCTTAAAACACTCAGAGTACTTAAATTGTATTTGATGATAACGATTTGAGTTCAAGTTCAAAAAAGACCTACAAGGTTTTGGAAACCTTGCAGATCTAAACAAAAACCAACCATCAAAACAATCTCTTCGATACTTTCGCTAAGGCGAAAAGTTGGAGAACTTAAAACTAATAACTTTTTACCAGTCGGATAAATTCTGCTCTGTAGCCATTTTCATCTTGCCCTTTTCCTGCTTTTGCTAAGGCAATAACATCTGATGAATTTTTAGTATTTATAAAGTTTGAATCTCGTAATTGCAATCCAAACAAAGCAACTGCTGCAGAAAATTTAAAATCTTCTGAAGCCATATTATAACTTTTATTAGTGTCGATTACTGTATTTACAATTAACTTACTTACATCACCATCGGGTTCTTTGTATCTAAATTTTACAGTTAATAATTCATTTGAATTATTTGAGTTTGTAGCTTTTGTATATTTCAAGTTATCGATAGATTTTATATAATCACTTTCAACACCAACAGGAATAATTTCATAAAAAGCTGTAACGGTATGACCACTTCCCAATTCTCCTGCATCTTTTTTGTCATCATTAAAATCTTCATCGTTTAAAAGTCTGTTTTCATAACCAATTAAACGGTAAGCTTGCACTTTTTTTGGATTGAATTCCACTTGAATTTTAACATCTTTTGCAATGGTATAAATGGTTCCAAAAAATTCTTCTCCTAGTACTTTTCTGGCTTCTTGCATCGTGTCTATATAAGCGTGGTTTCCGTTTCCTTTATCGGCAAGAATTTCCATTTTAGAATCTTTATAATTACCCATTCCAAAACCAAGTACCGTTAAAAATATTTCTTCTTTTCGTTTTTCTTCTATTAAATCTTCCATTGAACGATTGCTAGAGGCTCCTACGTTAAAGTCACCATCGGTTGCTAGGACAATTCGGTTGTTTCCATCTTTAATAAAGTTTTCTTTAGCAATTTTATATGCCAATTCTATTCCTTGCCCACCTGCGGTAGAACCTCCTGCATTAAGACGATTAATTGCTTTTAAAATTTTCTCTTTTTCTGTCCCCGAAGTAGGTTCTAAAACCAATCCTGCTGCTCCTGCATACACAACAATAGAAACTTTGTCTTTCTCTCGTAATTGGTCAAGCAATATTTTTAAAGAAGCTTTTAGTAAAGGAAGTTTGTTTGGGCTATCCATAGAGCCCGAAACATCCAACAGAAAAACCAAGTTGGAAGCGGGTACATTTTGAGAAGAAATATCTCTTCCTTTTAAACCAATTCTAACTAATTTCGTGTCCTTATTCCAAGGAGAAGAAGCAATTTCGGTATTGATTGAAAACGGGTGATCTCCATTTGGTTGCTTATAATTGTATGTAAAATAATTAATCATTTCTTCAACTTTAACAGCATCTTGAGGAATTTTCTGTCCATTGTTAATCATTCTTCTTATGTTGCTATATCCTGCCTTATCCACATCTATTGAAAATGTAGAAAGCGGAGCAAGTTTTACATTTTTAAATGCGTTTTCTTCTATTCTGGCATAGTCTTCATTTTCCGAAACAGTGTTAATTATTACTACACCATTTACTGCTTCTGAACCATAAAAAGCTAGAGCTTCTTCCCCTTTTAATACTTCAATATTTTTAATTTTGGTAGTGTCTAATTCTGTAAATTCATTTTCAATTTCTTTCCCTTCATAAGTTACTCCATCTATAATATATAATGGTTTGTTTTTGCTACTTATAGAATTCATCCCTCTAATAATCAATTTATCAGAAGCACCAACATTACTAGAATTATGAGTAATCTGAACACCTGCTGTTTTTCCTTGTAGTGTTCGGTTTATATTATTTTTGTTTTTTCTTCTTTGTTTTCTAGAATAATTTGTGCTAACCGCATACCCCAAAGCTTTCTTTTCTTTCTTAATTCCAACTGCGGTAACTACTACTTCATCTAATACTGCTGTATCTTCATTCATTTGAATATTAATAATTTTTTTTGAATTGTAAATTTTCTGTTCAACTGTTTCGTAGCCAACATAACTAAAGGTTAGTGTTTGTCCAACTGAAGCTTCAATCTTGTAATTTCCATTAAAATCTGATTGTGTGCCGTTGTTGGTTTTTTTAACAATAACGTTAACTCCTGCCATAGGAATACCAAATTTATCGGTTATAGTTCCTGTTATTGTATGTTCTTGTGCTTGAATTTGAATTACCAAAAAAGCAATAAAAATGGTACTGAGTAAATTTTTCATAATGTATGGTTTTAATTAATATGAAGTAAAACTAATTTAGAGCTTCATATTAAAAAACCAGCGTTGAGGGAAGGCTACTTTTGATTGAGGGAACGAGTTTATTTTTTATTTTCTAAAATCTGAATGACTTCGGAACGTTTAATTTTTCCTGTTTCAGTAATTGGAAATTTTGAAAAAGTGTATATTTTTTTTGGGCGTTCATAAGAAGATAAATTCTGAAAAACTTCTGAAATATTTAAAGGCACATCACCGCTTTCACTTTCTAAAATAAGTACCACTCGTTCGCCTAAAGTTTCATCTTTTTCGGAAGCAACAATAAAAGGGAGGTTCATAAATGGCGATAATTTTATTTCCATTTGTTCAGGAAATAGTTTAATTCCGCCGCTAATAATTACATTATCAATTCTTCCTAAATACTCGAATGTAGTTGGAGAGTTTAATTGAACCATGTCATTGGTCACTACTTTTTCTTTTGAAACATCAGGCGCTTTAATAACCAAACAAGCACGTTCGTCTAAAGAAAATTTTACATTGGGAAGTGCAGTATATTCATTAGATTTTGCCAAGCCATTAATTCGTCTAACAGCAATATGAGTGATGGTTTCGGTCATTCCGTAGGTGGCGAAAACTTCGGTATTTACATCTTGTAATTCTTTTGTAAGCTTATCTGAAATAGCTCCACCACCGATAATCAATTTCCGTATTTTATCCAGTGATTTTAAAGAATGATGCACTTGATAAGGTACCATTGCCACAAAATCGTATTTGTTATCATATTGAGTAATGGCATCTTTTTGAGGTGCTACAACATGTAAATTCCACCCTAAAACCATCGCTCTAATCAACATCATTTTCCCGGCGATATAGTTGGCTGGCAAACACAATAAAGCTGTGGTTTTTTCGGGAAGTTTAAAGAATATTCCCGTTGCTTTTGCACTATTAATCATTTGTTGTTTGGAAAGCTGAATCTCTTTTGGAGTTCCCGAAGAACCCGATGTTTTTACCAATACCGAATCCGTTTCATCCAACCATTGCATTAAAAATTTCCCAATCTGGATTTCAAAATGTTCACCCGTTTTTTCTAATTCTTTGGCAAATTCATACAAATCAAAGGCATTAAAATTCTGACCATTTAGTTTAAAAGAAGGATGTATGTTGCTTATAAATTCCAAATATTAATTTTCAAATTTCAATACGTTATTTACTAAAATATTAAAAACGATTATTCAAAAGTATTGTTTTCTATTGAAATGGTTTCAGGCGGAGGAATTACCTTTCCCAAGAGCTTTTCTTTCCAATTAGTCCATTTGTATTTCCAGGCCATTATTCCTAAAAAGATAGGATAAATAACAAAAACGGGCATTACAACCTCAAAACCTGCTGCTGGTTCAGAAAGGTCTAACAAAATAGAATTGGTTTGAAAAACAGTCCAATCGCTCGTAACTAACAGAGCAATAATTAGGTTAGTTCCGGCGTGAAAACCAAGAGCGAGTTCCATTCCTTCATCCATTAAAGTGATGATTCCGAGGAACAAACCTGTTCCAATATAGTACACCATAGCAATGTTCCCGAGCTTTTCTACTTCTGGGTTAAAATAATGAAGACTTCCAAAAATCACCGAAGTAATTAACAAAGGAACCCATTTATTTCTGGCTGCTACTCCAATACCTTGCATTAAATATCCTCTAAAAAAGTATTCTTCAAAACTAGTTTGAATAGGAATAAATACAACCGCAATAACAAACATTATTAAAAAAGGTTTCCATTCAAACTGAAGCACATAATCTTCTGGATTGGAACTAAAATCAATTAAAGTAGTAATAATAGTTACCGTTGCAATAAGTCCGAAGCCAAATAAAAATCGTCCCCAATCTATTTTTTTTCTGCTTGTTGTAAGTTGTGTGAAGGATTGTTTATGAATAAACTTAATGCTGAACCATAAAGCAATAAATCCACCAATAAAAGTTGTCATCATTAAAAACAAGTACAGATTGCTTTTTGGTGGATACAGCGAAGCAAATGCCGTTTCGCTTGCAACCATTAATTCGGTTAAATTTTCAGCTTGAAAATAAGACACTGTTAACAATGGAATGGCTCCAAAAAATTGCCAACCTATTAAAAATATAATTATAATACCAACAAGGTATCGCCAAGTATCGTGTTTAAATTTAAATGCTTGTTCTATGTACATTATTAAAATTTTGAATTATGGATTCAGAATTATAAGTTATATAACAAACTCAAATCCCATTGCAAATTAGTATTATAATGAAGGGTTCCGTTATAAACTTCCAAAGGAGAAGGTAAGTTATTAGTAAACAAACTTCCTGTACCCAAACCTTGTGGCAAGATACTGTTTTTTGAAAAAGTATATTGGGCAATGGCATTTAAACCTATATTACTTTCTAAGGCGGAAGTAATCCACCAACCTATTCCTAATTTTTCAGCTTTTAAAATCCACGAATCGCTTCCTTTAAATCCGCCAATTAAAGTGGGTTTTAAAATGATGTATTGTGGATTTATAGTTTCTATCATTTTTGTTTTTTGCTCCTCTGAAAAAATTCCGATAAGCTCTTCGTCCAAAGCAATAGGAAGTGGTGTGTCCTCACAAAGTCGTGCCATTTCTTGCCATTGTCCTTGTTTAATAGGCTGTTCGATGGAGTGAAGTTGCAGATCTGAAAGCCATTTTAGTTTCTCTAAAGCTTCGAAAGGTGAAAATGCTCCATTTGCATCCACTCGTAACTCGATATCTGAAGCGGAATATTCCGTTCTTATGGATTTTAATAGTTCCAATTCTGTTTTAAAATCGATGGCACCAATTTTCATTTTAATACAAGTAAAACCTTGTTGTAGTTTGTCTGAAATTTGTTGTTTCATAAAGGTTTTGTTGCCCATCCAAACCAATCCGTTTATAGGAATTGATTCTTCACCACGATAGAACCCTGAAGGAAATATTTCAAATTTATTTTCAGCATTTAATGATTTAAAAGCCGTTTCTAATCCAATTTGAATGGAAGGAAATTCGATTAATTCATTATATAATTTATCAAGACCTAAATTAATATTATCACAAAGCCATTGTAGTTTTTCCTCGTAATCTGGGCGATCATCAACACTTAAACCATTAAACAAACCGCATTCCCCTATTCCTTGTTTTCCATTTTTGGAAATTAATAAAAAGTAAGTGTCTTTTGTATTTAGGATTCCGCGAGACGTTCCGCTGGGGAGTTTGAAGTTAAGTTGGTATTTTTTGTAAGTTGCTTTTATCATGTTTTTTTTGTTCGCAAAGCCGCAAATTCTCAAAGTGTTTTTCTTAGCGTCTTTGCGGCTTTGCGAGTATTTTATAACTCAATAGATTCTCCAATTTCTAACAACATTAAATCTTTTCCTGCATCAAAGAATTTCTTTTTGGCTACATCGTGATTAATTTCAATAAACCCAAAAGTATCGTAATGTACGCCTAATATTTTATCGCATTCTACAAAATCACTTGCAATAATTGCATCGTCTATTCCCATAGTAAAATTATCGCCTATTGGTAAAATGGCAAGGTCTAATTTTGTTTGTAAAGGAATGAGCTTCATATCCATCGTTAAAGCTGTATCGCCAGCAATGTAGATATTTTTATGTTCGCCTTCAATAACAAATCCGCCTGGCTGACCACCATAACTTCCGTCTGGAAATGAACTAGTATGCATGGCATTTACATATTTTACATTTCCAAAGTCAAATTTCCAATTTCCTCCATGATTCATTGGGTGTACATCAATCCCTTTAGCTTGATAATGCATAGCGATTTCGTAATTACTAACAATTTTTGCGTTGGTATTTTTGGCAATTGCTTCCGCATCGAGAATATGATCTTCGTGAGCGTGGGTTAATAAAATATAATCTGCTTTTAAGGATAAAATATCCACTTTATCCTTTGATAATGGGTTTCCTGAAATAAATGGATCTACTAAAATGTTTTTTCCAGAAACTTCAATGGCTAGTGAGTTTTGCCCGTAAAAAGTAATTTTCATATTATTTATTATTGAATTTAACAGTAAAATTACTACATATAAATATAATTTGCTAAATTTGAGTAACTAACTAATTCAAAAATGAGAAGATTTTCCCTTATTCTTCTGCTGTTTTTCTCTATTGTTTTTTCTCAAGAAAGCAGTCAGAAAATCGACAGCTTAAAAAAGGTGCTTAAAAAATCTATTCCTCCCGAGGGAAAAGCATCCACCTACAATCGATTGTCATATGAGTATTTAGTTTCAAAAAAAAGTTTTGACAGTGCCTATTACTATGCAGATATCGGTTACAATTATGCAGTAAAAGAAAATTTAAAACGCAAACAAGTTGATTTGTTATTTAGCAAAGCCGCCATTTATTATAATGTTGGGAATTACGACAAATCATTAAAAAATTATTTGGTCGCATTGCAAATTGCTGAAGAAGAAAATTATACATCTATTATTCCTGCTATCACTAACAATATAGGTGATCTTTATATGATTAAAAAGGATTATAAAAATGCTGAAAAATTATTTAACAAATGTTTGAAAGTGGCTCAAATTAATAAAATAAATAATTTAGAAGCCATGGAATATATTAATTTAGGAGAAATATATTACTATACTGAACAATATGAAAAATCATTGAAATTTGTTAATATAGGGATTGAAAAATATGAAACCATAGGAGATACACTTCCACTAAATTATTACACTCAAGCTAGAACATTATTAGCTTTGAATGAATTTGAAAAAGCCAAAAGCAGCTCATTAATTGGTATAAAAAAAGCGATTGAAAAAAACAATGCAGAATATATTTACAAACATTCTTTGTTATTATCCGAAATATTTTCAGAATTTAAAAACTACAAAAAAGCTTTGTTTTATAAAGATCAAGCTTTAAAGTATAAGGACAGTATTAATTTAAAAAGTGAATTTGATAAAATTGAAAAACTTAAATTAAATTTTAAAGTTGAAGAACAAGCTGCATCTATTGAAAATATAAAACAGAAAAATAGATTTTTAAAAACCATTTATATTTTAATTGGAATAGGAGTTTTACTTATTATATTAATTATTTTTAGACAACTAAAAATAGTTAGAATGACTAAAACCATTCATGACATTCAGTATTCATTAATTAAACATGAACTTGATAAGAAAAAAGAAAACTCAATAAAAGATAAAAACTCTTTTGATGCAGCAAAGGAAGGTGATAACGAATTAAAAGAATAATGCCCATAACAGCGAAATTAAAAAAGTACTCAATGCCACTTTTTTAAGCTCACTATCTAATAATCGTGCTTCTTTATTCTTGAAAACTATCCACATATTTAAAAATAAAGGAACAAATGCAACCAAATAAATAAATTGTATTGGAGAAGTAAAATGAAGACAAGTAAAAGTAACTAACAATACCATTGCTCCTATAATTAAAAAATAATGATACATTTTCGCTTTTGAACTCCCTATTTTAACTACTAGAGTACGTTTATTATTCTTCTCATCGTTTTCTATATCTCTCATATTATTCAAATTTAGCACTGCCATACTTAGCAGTCCTATGGAAGAAGCAGGAAGTAGTAATTCCCATTTTAAATGATGAGCAAATAAATAATAACTTCCAAGAACACTTAACAATCCAAAAAACATGAATACAAATAAATCACCCAGTCCTGAATAACCATAGGCATTCTTTCCGACAGTGTATTTTACAGCGGCAATAATAGAAGCCAATCCAAGAATAAAAAACAATAATGAATGTAGAAAATCTTCACTTCCGAAGGCTTCATAAATTAAAGTAACAGCAACCAATAAAGTAATAACAATGGTTTTTAGCATTACGGTTTTCATTTGCTTTGGTGTAATAATTCCAGAAGCAACTAGGCGTTGTTCTCCCTCCCTATCATCATCAGTTCCTTTTATTCCATCGCCATAATCGTTGGCAAAATTAGATAATACTTGAAACCCAATGGTTGTTAAAATTGACAACCAAAATATAGGAGAAAGCCATAATGGATTTTTACTACCCAAAGAAGACCCTACAATAATTCCTGAAACAGATAAAGGTAACGTTCGCAAACGAGCAGCAGAAACCCAAGCTTTTAATTCTGACATTAAAAAAAAGTTTCCACAAAAATAGGGTTTCTAAAATTATTTTGTATTTTTAAAATCCCTCAAATTTTAAAAATATGAGCACATTTAACAAAAACGATTTAGGTTTATTGGTATTACGAGTTGGTTTTTCTGTTTTTTTGCTTCTACACGGAATTGAAAAAATAGAAATTCTAATGGACAACGGAGGAAAATTTCCAAACCCTATTGGTTTAGGTTCTACTTTATCTTTAGTTCTTGTATTATTTGCCGAGGTAATTTGTACTATATTTATAATATTAGGATTTAAAGTCCGTTGGGCAAGCATCCCTCCTATTATTATGATGCTGGTCGCCGTTTTTGTAGTGCATTATGGTAACTCTATAATGGAACGAGAATTGGCTGTTCTTTATTTGGTCGCTTTTTCGGCAATTGGAATTTTAGGAGGCGGTAGATATGCGGTTACAAATAGTTAATTTATCACCTTCACCAACAACTCTTTCAACAAATCTGCTTGTGTTAAATTAGCTCCTACTCCTTTGCTTTTAACGTCTATTTCTCTAATGGAAGCAATAACTTGGCTTATTCTTCGCATAGGATAATTTCTAGCGGCAATATCATAATCTTTTATAAAAAATGGATGTACTCCTAATACTTTTGGTGCGTTTGATTTATTTGGTATGGTATGATATTTCATCACTTTAGTAAAAAACCCAAACAAGGTTGAAACCGTAACTATCGTTGGATGATGTTTTGGATTGTGAGCAAAATACTGAATAATACCAAATGCTTTTTTTAGGTTTCTATGAGCAATGGCGTTTAACAATTCAAAATTGTTATAATCTTTACTAATTCCAATATTTTCTTCGATGGTTTGTGCTGAAATCTGCTCATTGGGTTTAACAATAAGTTGTAATTTGTTAAGCTCGTTATTTATTTTTCCTAAATCATTTCCTAAAAATTCCACCAACATTTGCGATGCCTTGGGTGAAATAGAGTAACCCTTTCCAGACAACACTCTTCTAATCCAATTGGGAACTTGGTTATCGTATAATTTTTTACTCTCAAAAATAACTCCGTTTTTAGCAATGCTTTTATAGATTTTTTTTCGCTTATCGAGATTTTTGTATTTATAGCAAATTACCAAAACCGTTGTAGGTTGAGGATTTTCGGCATAGCTTGTTAAATTATCTATGGTTTTTGCTAAATCTTGTGCTTCTTTCACAATCACTACCTGCCGTTCTGCCATCATCGGAAATCGTTTGGCAGTACTTACTATATCTTCAATTTCAACGTCACGACCATAAAAGACTGTTTGATTGAAGCCTTTTTCTTCTTCCGAAAGTACATGCTCCTCAATAAAATCTGAAAGAGCATCAATATAATAAGCTTCTTCACCCATTAAAAAATAGATGGGTTTGAAGTTTCCTTTTTTAATGTCGGCAACAATATGTTTTACTTTTTCTAAAGACACAAAAAATAGGGATTATTACAATTTATTATTATTTATTTTTCTGAAATAAAGTATCTTGCAATGTGCAAAATCTCAACTTCCCGAAATATAATTTCCGTTTCAAAAGTAACGAAAATAAAGCGTTGATTTTTGATATTATCAGAAAAAAATTTGTGGTATTAACTCCCGAAGAATGGGTGCGACAGCATGTACTTCAGTTTTTAATTTCTGAAAAGAATTATCCCATTTCACATATCAATGTCGAAAAACAATTGCAACTTCATAAAACCATTAAACGCTATGATATTGTTGTATATAACTCCAACGGAAGTATTAAAATTATCGTGGAATGTAAAGCACCAAAAATTAAAATTAACCAACAAACTTTCGACCAAATTGCTCGGTACAATTTTGTTTTAGATGCCGAATATTTAATGGTGAGCAATGGTTTGGAACATTATTTTTGTCTGATGGATTTTAAAAACGAGAAATATATTTTTCTAAAGGATATTCCTTCCTATCAACTTTAATAAATAATCTTTGAGAACGAATAATAAAGACCTTACTTTGCAAATATGAATGTAGCCGTTGTGATACTTAATTGGAATGGACAAAAATTGTTAGAGCAGTTTTTACCTTCTGTTATAAAATTTTCAGAAAATGAAGCTACTATTTATGTTGCTGACAATGCTTCAACAGATGATTCAGTGAAGTTTGTACAGCAACAATTTCCTGCGGTAAAAATTATTCGGAATAAAGAAAATGGGGGTTATGCAAAAGGCTATAACAATGCTTTAAAAAACCTTTCGGAAGATATTTTTGTTCTTTTAAATAGCGATGTAGAAGTTACTGAAAACTGGCTCACTACAATTATTTCAGAATTTAATAAAGATGAAAAGTTAGTTGCAGCACAACCCAAAATATTAGATTTTAAAAACAAAGAATATTTTGAATATGCGGGAGCGGCTGGCGGATTTATAGATAAATTTGGTTACCCTTTTTGTAGAGGAAGAATTTTTAATACTATTGAAAAAGACCAAGAGCAATACAACGATATTAAAACTATTTTCTGGGCAACAGGTGCTTGTCTATTTGTTAGAAATGAAGCATTTTCTAAATTAGAAGGGTTTGATGAAGATTTTTTTGCCCATCAAGAAGAAATAGATTTGTGTTGGCGATTGCAATCTAGAGGAAATAACATAAAATATATTGGAACCTCAACAGTATTTCATGTAGGTGGAGCGACCTTATCTGCTTCAAATTCTCGAAAAACCTTTTATAATTTCAGAAATACTTTGTTAATGTTACTTAAAAATGTAAAAGGAACTAGAGTTTGGGGCTTCATTCTTATAAGATTATTATTGGACGGATTAGCAGGATTTCAGTTTTTATTACAAGGAAAATTTAAGCATACACTTGCCATTATTCAAGCACATTTCAGCTTTTATAGTCTGATACCTAAATTTTTAGAAAAACGCAAAAAAATTGCTTCAGATTTTAAATACTACAACATAAAATCAATCGTTTTAGAGTATTATTTAAGAAAAAATCGTACATTTAAGGAGTTAAATTAAATTTTTCTTAAAAAAGGTATTTAATATTTTTTACTATAGTTTCTTTTAATAATTTTGAATCACATTTAAACAATAAAACAATTATGAAAAAATTTCTAATATTAGCAGCCTGTACTAGCTTATTATTTGGTTCTTGCGTTTCTAATAAAAAGTACGCAGAACTTGAAGCCAAACAAAAAAACACACAAGATTTATTAAATACTTGTACTGTAAAACTCAATAGTTGTGAAGCTGAAAAATCTGCAGCTACATCGCGAATTGCCTCTTTAGAAAATCAAGTAGAAGATTTAAAAAAGGACAAGGAAGATTTAAAAATGTTTACTAAACAAGGAGGTGAAAACTTGGAAAAAACTTTGGAAACTCTCAAAGAAAAAGATCTTAAAATTACTAGATTACAAGACGCTTTAACTCAAAAAGACAGTGTTACACTTGCTTTAGTTACAAGCCTTAAAAAGGAAGTTGGGTTAAATGATGAGGATATTGAAATCAATGTAGAAAAAGGAGTAGTTTTTATCTCATTAAGTGATAAAGTATTATTTAAAAGTGGAAGTTACCATTTATCTACAAGAGCAAATGAAATCCTAGGAAAAGTAGCTACCGTAATTAATGGAAAACCAGATTTTGAAGCATTGGTAGAAGGACATACAGATAATGTACCTTATAAAAAAGGGGTGTTGATTGACAACTGGGATTTAAGTGCAAAACGATCTACCGCTGTAGTTAGAAAACTGGTAGAACTTGGAGCCAACCCTGCACAATTAATAGCAGCAGGACGTAGTGAGTTTGTACCTTTAGTACCTAATGACAGTGCTGAAAATAGATCTATAAACCGTAGAACAAAAATTTATATTTTACCAAAAATCGATCAATTCTATGAAATGATTGAATCTGAAATGAAAAATCTTTCAGAAGAAGGAGGTAACTAAAATTAGATATTATTTAGTTTTTAAAAGGGTTGAAAAAATTAATTTTTTCGACCCTTTTTTTTGACTTTAATTTATAGGTATAAATATTTCATCTAAATTTCCAAACTCCCTTTCCCTTCACGAATCAATTCGGGTTCATCGCCACAAAGGTTTATTACGGTGGAAGGAATATTACCTCCATAACCTCCATCAATTACAACATCTACTAACTTAGTCCATTTTTCATAAATTAGTTCAGGATCGGTGGTATATTCAATAATTTCATCTTCATCGTAAATTGAAGTCGATATAATAGGATTCCCTAATTCTCTAACAATTGCCAAAGTAATTGCATTGTTGGGTACACGAATACCAACCTCTTTCTTCTTTTTAAAAACCTTTGGCAGGTTGTTATTTCCTGGAAGAATAAAAGTATAAGGTCCTGGTAAAGAACGCTTCAATATTTTAAAAGTGCTAGTACTAATATGTTTAACGTAATCTGAAATATTACTAATACTTTCACAAACAAATGAAAAATTCGCTTTTTCTAGTTTTACTTCTTTAATTCGAGCTATTTTTTCTAAGGCTTTATTATTTTTTATATCACAACCCAAAGCATACACCGAATCGCTTGGATAAATTACCAATCCTCCCTTCTTTAAAACATCAACAACCTCTTTTATTCTGTTTTCATCTGGGTTTTGTTCGTATATTTTAATAAACTCAGCCATAATTATTTTGTGGATTAATTTTTGATATAAAATTACAGGAAATTTGCGAAACTATTTCATAAAACATTTCCAAATAACATAAATCTATCTTTTTATCGTTAGATTATAAACTGCTATCCATGAAAAAATTATTTTATCTCCTTTTTGTTCTTTTAAGTATTAATTTCACTTTTACTTCCTGTACTTCAGACGACGTTACAATTGATGATGATAATAATATTGAAGAACCTTTAAATGCAGAATTCATTTTAAATGTTTCGTATGGAGAAAATTCACAGCAAGTATATGATATATATCTTCCAGAAGGCAGAACTTCAAACAAAACAAAGGTGTTGGTTTTGGTTCACGGTGGTGGTTGGACAGGTGGTGATAAAGATAATATGGATGATTTTGTTAATTTAATTCAGCAGTTTCTACCCAATTACGCCATCGTAAATATCAATTATGTTTTAGGAGACACAAACCCTCCTTTTATTCCTGCTTTCCCGAATCAGTTTTTAGACTTAGGAGCTGTTATCAATCAAATTACCGAACAATCTGAAGACTTACAAATTTTACCAGAATTCGGATTAATAGGAACCAGTGCAGGAGCTCATATTTCGTTAATGTATGATTATGTATACGATGAAAATGATGTAGTAAAAATGGTTTGCGATATTGTTGGACCTACCGATTTCACAAATCCTCAATATGCCGACAATCCTTTATTCAATTTGGCTTTAGAAGCTTTGGTAAATGAAAGTGAATATCCCGATGGCACCAATTACGCCGAAATTACAAGCCCTGCTTTTCAGGTTTCAACCCAAAGTAGCCCTACCCTTATGTTCTACGGAAATCAAGACCCCTTGGTTCCATTAGCCAATGGAGAATTATTAAAAACGAATTTAACCAACGCATCCGTCACCAATAGTTTTACAGTGTATGAAGGCGGTCACGGAAATTGGGATGAAGCAAGTTCCATAAATTTACAAGAACAACTTATCGATTTTATTGAAACTCATCTTCCTATTGAAGAATAACTAACTTAAAACCTTCAATTTAGCAAACCGAAGTAACAGTTTTTTTAAACCTCCGTTTTCAAAATTAATCTCGGCTTTGGTATCTGCTCCTACTCCTTCAATTTTAGTGATATAACCTTTCCCGAAACGAACGTGTTCAACAATCGTATTTACCGAAAGATTTAATTCTTTTAAATCTATATTCTTAGTTGCCGAACTTGAAACAGGTTTAATTTTTCTTAATTTCCGGTGATGAGTAGGTGATGGTCCTTTGGGTGGAGTTCCAGAAACCGGTTTCCGAAGTCGTAATTTACTTCGATCTACTTCTTCAAATATGTCTGCATCTAATAGAGGTTTATATCTGTTTTCGGTAATGGGTGTAAGATATTCAATAAAGCTTTCGTCAATTTCTTCAATAAAACGACTGGGTTCTGCATCGATTAATTTTCCCCAACGATAACGAGATTGCGTGTAAGTTAGGTAAGCCTGTTTTTCGGCTCGTGTTAAAGCTACATAAAACAAGCGACGTTCCTCTTCTAATTCGCTACGAGTGTTCATACTCATTCCACTTGGAAATAAATCTTCTTCCATTCCAACAATAAACACGTAGGGAAATTCCAATCCTTTTGCTAAATGAACCGTCATTAAAGCGACTTTATCTTCATCGTTGGTTTCTTTATCTAAATCCGTAGCTAGAGCCACATCTTCTAAAAATTCTGCCAAGGATCCTGTGGTTTCGTCAATTTCCTTTTGCTCTTCAACAAAATCTTTCATACCGTTGAGAAGCTCTTCAATATTTTCGATTCTGGCAATACCTTCTGGTGTTCCATCCTTCTTTAAATCGGCAAAAAGACCTGTTTTTTTAATCACATATTCTGTAATTTTAAAAACATCGTAGTCATTGTTTATTACTTGAAAACTTTGTATCATCGTAACAAAGTTTTTAAGTTTTGTTCTAGTTCCTTGATTAATTTGAATTTCAACTTTATCCAAATTTTGCATCACTTCAAAGATAGATCGGTTGTAATGATTGGCAACAACAATAAGTTTTTCAATTGTTGTTTGACCAATCCCACGAGCTGGATAATTGATAATTCTTTTTAGAGCTTCTTCATCTTTTGGATTGATTAAAACCCGTAGATATGAGAGTACATCTTTTATTTCTTTTCGTTGGTAAAAACTAAGTCCGCCGTAGATTCTATAAGGAATATCACGCTTTCTCAATGCATCTTCAATAGCACGAGATTGAGCATTGGTACGATATAAAACAGCAAATTCACCGTTGGAAAGTTGCTTGTTCATTTTAGTTTCAAAAATAGTGCTGGCAACAAATCTTCCTTCGTCACCATCGGTCATACTTCGGTTAACAAGAATTTTTTCACCTTCATCATTGGCGGTCCAAACAATCTTCTCTAACCTTGTTTTATTTTTTTCAATAATACTATTGGCAGCGTTAACAATGTTTTTGGTCGAACGGTAATTTTGTTCTAACCGAAATACTTTTACATTGTCATAATCTTTCTGAAAATTTAAAATATTATTGATATTCGCCCCTCGAAAAGCATAAATACTTTGAGCATCATCGCCCACCACACATATATTTTGAAAACGGTCGCTCAACGCTTTTACAATTAAATACTGACTGTGATTGGTATCTTGGTACTCATCGACTAAAATATATCGAAATCGATTTTGATATTTTGCTAACACTTCGGGGAAACGAGTTAGTAATTCGTTGGTTTTCAATAACAAATCATCAAAATCCATTGCTCCTGCCTTAAAACATTTATCTACATAACTTTTATAAATTTCGCCCATTCTCGGCACTTTTGCCATAGCATCGGCTTCCATTAATTCTGGATTATTAAAGTATGCTTTTACAGTAATTAAGCTGTTTTTATAGGAAGAAATTCGCGAATAAACCTGTTTGTATTTATAGACATCTTTATCTAAGTGCATTTCCTTAATTACTGCACGAATCACCGATTGCGAATCTTGGGTATCGTAAATGGTAAAGTTGGAAGGATAACCTAATTTATCTGCTTCAAACCGAAGGATTTTTGCAAACACACTATGAAAAGTTCCCATCCATAAATTCTTTGCTTCGGTACCTCCAACGATTTTTGCAATTCGGGTTTTCATTTCGCGAGCTGCTTTGTTGGTAAAGGTCAATGCCAAAATATTAAACGGATCTACTCCTTGGTGCATTAAATTGGCAATACGAAAAGTAAGCACCCTTGTTTTTCCAGAGCCAGCACCAGCAATAACAATCATTGCCCCGTCTTTTTGTAAAACAGGTGCTAATTGTGCTTCGTTAAGTTGTTGTAAATATTCTTGCAATTTTAAGATGTTTTATGCTGAAAAGAAAGGTGTGAAATTACAGAAAATACATAGAAAATTAAATAGCTTTTTAGACTATTTATAAACAGACCGAAAGATTTTGTTTTCAATGAAAAATAAATACCTTTAGCTAAATTTTAAAACTAACAAAATGAAACTTCAAAAAGCACTTTTCTTATTTTTTATTTGTTCTTCGGCCGCTTTTGCACAAATGGACAAAAGTTTATTAAAAGACATCAATTCCATTGAAAGTAAAGTAATAGATTGGCGTCACTATTTTCACGAACACCCCGAACTTTCAAATCGTGAGTTTAATACCTCAAAAAAAATTGCCGAACATTTAAAAAGTTTAGGTTTTAAAGTTACAGAAAACGTAGCACATACAGGAGTAGTAGCGATTTTAAAAGGAGATTATCCTGGAAAAGTGGTGGCGTTAAGAGCAGATATTGATGCACTACCAGTAACCGAAAGAAATGATTTACCATTTAAAAGTAATGTTACTTCCAATTTCTTGGGGATGGATACAGGAGTTATGCACGCTTGTGGTCATGATACTCATATTTCAATATTAATGGGTGTTGCCGAAGTGCTTTCAAAACACAAAAACTTAATTCACGGAACGGTAAAATTTATTTTTCAACCAGCTGAAGAAGGAGTTCCTCCAGGTGAAGAAGGCGGAGCAAAACTAATGATAAAAGAAGGTGTTTTAAAAAACCCTGATGTAGATGCAATTTTTGGACTTCATATTGCTTCAGGCTCTCCTGTCGGAACTATTACCTACAAACCAGGAGGTACTATGGCTGCCGTTGAACGCTTTGTGGTAAAAGTAAAAGGAAAACAAACACACGGCTCTAGACCTTGGGGCGGAGTGGATCCCATTTATATTTCAGCAAAAATTATTGATGGTTTTCAAAGTATTATTAGCCGTGAATCTCCATTAACAAACGAAGCAGCTGTAATAACTGTGGGGAAAATTACAAGTGGAGTTCGGTTTAATATCATTCCAGAATCTGCAGAAATGATAGGAACCGTAAGAACACTCGACCCAGATATGAGAGAATTAATAATTAGAAGAATGAATGAAATGGCAAGAGATATTGCAAAAGCTTATGGCGGAACTGCAACTATAGATTGGCAAAGCAATACCGTAATTACATATAATGATTTAGCCTTAACCCATCAAATGGTTCCTAGTTTTGAAGCAGCAGCAGGAAAAGAAAATGTTCATGTGGTTAAAGCTACTACAGGAGGTGAAGATTTTTCCTATTATCAAGAAAAGGTGCCTGGAGTTTATTTCTTTTTAGGAGGAATGACACCAGGAAATAAAACTCCCTACCCTCATCACACTCCCGATTTTATGATCGATGATAACAGCATGTTATTAGGAATAAAAACATTTTGTCAAATGACTTTAGATTACCTGAACGCTAACTAAATTTCAATTTATATACTATTGGAATTTGTTATTTTTATTTTTGGAATTTATAAAATTATGGAGAATTTTTTAGAAATCATTTCAAACCTGCCTTGGTGGGGATGGATAATCATCGTTTTAGTTTTAATTGCTATTCGTGATATTTTACAACCCAAACACAGTATTAGTCACAATTTTCCAATTGTTGGTCATTTGCGATTTGTATTAGAAAAAATTGGTCCAGAACTTCGGCAATATTTAGTTGCCAACAATCGAGAAGAACTTCCTTTTAATCGAATTGAAAGAGGCTGGATTTACGCTTCCGCTAAACACGAAAACAACTACGAAGGCTTTGGTACCGACCGTGATATTTATACACATCAGCATATATTTATCAATAATGCGATGATGCCCTATAAAATTAATAATGACCATCCCAATGCAAAAGACCATTGTTTTCTACCATGTGCAAAAGTAATGGGTTCTTATAATAAAAGAGAAAAACCTTATCGTCCTGCTTCAGTAATAAATGTTTCTGCAATGAGTTTTGGGTCATTATCTGCAAGAGCAATAGACTCGTTAAACAAAGGAGTTAAAATCGCAGGAGCATATCATAATACGGGTGAAGGTGGATTATCTCCTTACCATAGTAATGGAGGCGATGTAATTTTTCAAATAGGAACAGGATATTTTGGTGTTCGTAATAAAGATGGTGGATTTTCTATGGAAAAATTAGTGAAACTTGTTCAAGAGAATCCATTTGTAAAAGCTATAGAAATTAAACTTTCTCAAGGAGCAAAACCTGGAAAAGGTGGAGTATTGCCTGGAGCAAAAATTACTGAAGAAATTGCCAAAATACGTCACGTGGAAATGGGAAAAGATGTAATTTCTCCACCCAACCACAAAGCATTTTCTAATGTATCTGAAATGGTTAATTTTATTGAAGAAATTGCACAAAAAACAGGATTGCCCGTTGGAATAAAAGCTGCTATAGGTAAATTAGAACAATGGGAAGAATTAGCCGATTTAATGAAAGCAACCAACAAAGGACCCGATTTTATTACCGTTGATGGTGGTGAAGGAGGAACTGGTGCAGCACCCCCGAGTTTTGCAGATCACGTTTCTTTACCGTGGGTTTATGGATTTAGTGATTTGTATAAAGTTTTTAAAGCTAGAAATATTACCGAACGCATTGTGTTTATTGCCAGTGGAAAATTAGGTTTCCCCGCCAAAGGTGCAATGGCATTTGCAATGGGTGCCGATTGTTTAAATGTTGCCAGAGAAGCCATGATGAGTATTGGTTGTATTCAAGCACAGGTTTGTCATACCAATCGATGTCCGAGTGGCGTAGCAACACAAAGCAAATGGCTTCAACGAGGAATTAATGTTCCATTAAAATCGGAAAGATTAGCTCAATATTTTAAAACTTTTAGAAAAGAATTTATCGAAATAACTCATGCTGCTGGTTATGAACATCCCTGCCAGTTTACTATGAATGACATAGATGTAAATGTTGATGACCATTATCTTTCAAAAGAATTAGACAAGACTTATCTATATAATAAAACACCCGTTCCATTTACATCCATGCAAGATTTGAAGGATTGTATTTATTTAGGAGGGAAATAAATTATTACACAATAATTTTAGACAAAATAAGTTTGCTATTCAAACATTATTTATATGGAAGATATAACTTTAGTTTTTAGTTATTTTGCTTATTTGTTGCCTGCTATAGTAGTGGGGTTAATTGCTTACTTTTTCTTTAAAGGTCATACTTCTAATGAGGAAGGAAGGAGGCGGTATTTAATACAAAAAGAAGCACAG
The DNA here is from genome assembly GCA_027080135.1 of Flavobacteriaceae bacterium. GTDB lineage: Bacteria > Bacteroidota > Bacteroidia > Flavobacteriales > Flavobacteriaceae > Marifrigoribacter. The sequence continues at coordinate 77,345 of JALWUJ010000039.1, forward strand.
AAAAACATCATTCCTATTCGTTTACAAGCTTATGAACGCTTAACATTATTTTTGGAACGTATTGATCCTAACAAATTACTTTTACGAGTGAAACCTTATTCAGATGATCTTCAGAAGTACGAAAACTTATTAATTCAAAATATTGATAATGAATATGAACATAATCTAGTTCAACAAATTTATGTTTCTCCTGAATGTTGGAATTTGGTAACTGCTGCAAAAAATGCAACTATACAAGTAATTAGACAATCTTCAATGAAGGAAAAAGTTACCGATTCGGACAAATTAAGGGCTTTTTTATTGAATCATTTTATGGAAGAAGTGACCCCTTCTTATAAAGCATTAATGTTTCTAAAAAAGGAAGTTTCGGAATTATTTTAAAATAGCGATTTAGTAAAACAAAAATTTTATTCAACTGATGCCTACATATTAATAATAAGAACAAACAAAAATTCCCTCGAAGAGAGGGAATTTTTTTATGGTTTTAAATAAATTAAACATTGATTTAATTGGGGTTTCTCCTCGAGTAAATCATTAACCCAAATTTTTAACTCCTCGATTTCATGAGGAAGTAAACGGGTTAAGGCTTTTTTCAACTCGATGCAGAAAAGATTTACGTCAAAGCTTACTTTTTTGAGGACAGCTTTGGTATAATCAAACATTGCTCTAGCCATTTTAATTGAATGTTAGGTTAAGTATTTTTAATTTATAGGCGTTTGTTTTTAAATTCAGTCTAAATGTAATAAAAATTATTCAAAAAACTTCTTAATTGTTGATAAGTTTATGATTTTTTTAACCTCAATTTTCTAGATAAAAAACAATAATCTTAGATAATGATAACTCAAAAAGACACCTATTACTTGACTTTTACAGTCCATTCAAATTCAAAAACCGATATAATTATTCCATCTTCATTAAGACCTTCTGCTTTCATCCAACACGTTTGTCCTTCACCTGTAGAAATTGCTTGGCTAATTGCTTCTTTAATTTTTAATCCATCCTTACAGACAAAGGTAATTCTTCCTGTTGCTTTTTTATGAAACGATGCTTTGTTATTAGCAACCAACATCGATATTTTCAAATTACTCTCTTTAATACAACTCATTACCAAAGCTCCAGTTGTGAGTTCGGCTGCCATTCCTTGTACTGCCCAAAACATAGACTTAAATGGATTCTGATTGATCCATCGATGTTTTACACTTACTGTGCATATTTCTTCTGAAATAGATGTTACCCGCACTCCCGTAAAAAATACCGATGGAAGTTTAAATAAGGTAAAAGTGTTTATTTGTTTGGGAGTTAAAGGCATCTTTTAAAGTTTTCAGCGAAGATATAGAAAATGAATGTCATTGTAAACGTAACTAAGCAATCTCATAATGTTTAATAAATCTCATAAAATTACTTCACTAAAATAACACAAAGACACCTAATAAGCGATTATTTTTTCATAATCCACTTACCTCTTTAACTAGACCTTAGTCCCTTTCAAATATCTTATGAACCCAATTTTCAATAGCAATTCAAATGTTAAAAAAACGTTAATTATAGTACTATGCGTAACAAAGTACCTTCTTTTAGACATATATTTGTATAAGAAATTAATATACAATGAAACGAGCCTGTTAATATCTTTAATAAAACAACAAGATTTTTATTAGCGAACACATATGTTACCGCTAAAAATTTAAAATCTAAACATATGAAAACTACCATAACCGAAAACCAAAAAAATGTAGCTGCAGCAATGCACCTTTCTACTTTTGCAAAGTTCTTTTTCCCTTTCGGAAATTTTATTGCTCCCCTACTTTTGTGGACCTTTAATAAAGAACGTCCTTTTGCAGACGAACATGGTAAAGAAGCTATCAACTTTCAATTAAGCATATTTGTTTATTCCTCTATTATAGTATTAATCTCTATTCCATTTGTGTTGCTATTTGCAAGCGATTTTATTACTTTAATAGACACCTTTAACCATTCGGTTGAAATAACTTCCATTAAAGACCTCAATTCTGTTTCGGGATATATTATCGTCATTTTTATTGCTGCAATGTTTATCATCGGATTATTTATTTTCGAATTATACGCAGTTATTTCAGCAACCATAGCAGCTTCAAAAGGAAAAACATACAAATACCCATTACGCATACCATTCATTAAAACAACCTCTCAAGTTCAAGAAATGGACAAAGGAATAAATCAATCAAAAAATGAACACGTTAATTAATTTAGTATTATCGATCGTTTTAAACTTGCTTTCTTTAGGAACTAATCAGCCTAATTCAAACTATGTTTCCTCTTCAGAAAACATACAAGTTTGCCAAGAGCACAGTTTTCAACTCAAAGACCTAAATTCTCATTATTTAATTACTAATGAAGAAGTAACACAAAGTAAATTGAGAATAAAAGTTGAAACCATTTCAACTAATTAAAAAACAAACACATGAAAATTGAAAACACAAAAGCACAAATGCGAAAAGGAGTCTTGGAGTATTGCATCTTGTCCATTTTACGAGATGGAGAAGCTTATACCTCAGACATCTTAGGAACTTTAAAAGACGCAAAAATGCTAGTAGTTGAAGGTACCATATATCCTTTATTAACAAGACTGAAAAACGCAGGATTGTTAGCCTATCGCTGGGAAGAATCTACCAGCGGACCCCCACGAAAGTATTACGCACTTACCGAAACCGGTAAATTATTTTTAAACGAATTAAACACTACTTGGAGCGAATTGCAACAAGCAGTTAAGAAAGTAACCAAAGAAAAAACAAAGAAATGAACAAGACAGTAAACATAAATTTAGCAGGTACATTTTTTCATATAGATGAGGATGCTTTTGCAAAACTTACCCGATATTTGGACGCCATTCGTCGCTCTTTTTCAGATCCTCAAGGTCAAGACGAAATTATAAAAGATATTGAAGCTCGTATTTCTGAACTATTTTCTGAAAAAGTTAAAAATCCAACTCAAGTAATTACCATTAAAGAATTAGACGAAGTAATTGCTGTAATGGGACAACCAGAGGATTATATCATCGACGAAGAAATTTTTGATGATGCTCCTCCAACTCAAAAAAAGAGAACAAGAAGTACAACAAATACTAGACAATTATTCCGTGATATGGATAATAAATTTGTTGGTGGTGTTTCTTCAGGATTAGGTCATTACCTTAGTGTAGATCCGCTATGGATTCGTTTGGCTTGGGTTGCATTGGTATTATTAGGCTTCGGAACTCCCGTTTTAATTTACATATTATTATGGGTATTAGTTCCGGAAGCTATTACCACAGCAGACAAACTTAAAATGACTCAAGAGCCTGTAAATATCTCTAACATCGAGAAAAAGATTAAAGAGGAACTTGATAAAGCTTCCGATAAAATAAAAGATGTAGATTTCGATAAACACAAAGAGAATGTAAGAAGAGGAGCAGATAGTTTTTTTAGCACCCTCGGAAAAATTTTAAGCGGTATCGTAAAAGTGTTTGGTAAGTTCTTCGGAATTATTTTAATTATCATTTCACTAGCTACATTAATTAGCCTTATTATTGGCTTTTTTACAACTGGAACCGTAGGTTTAGTTTGGGGCGACACTGAATTTTTAGACTATATCTCTATGGTGAATACTGGAAATACTCCTATTTGGCTTTATTCCTTATTAGCACTTATAGCAGTGGGAGTACCATTTTTTGTATTGTTTATTTTAGGGCTAAAATTGTTGGTTAATAACTTAAAATCTATTGGTACAACAGCTAAGATTATTTTATTTGTTCTTTGGTTATTCTCTGTTATTGGTTTAGGAATTTTAGGCTTACGGCAAGCAACTCAACAGGCTTATGATGGTGATTTTATAACTGAAAAAACAATTGCTATCAAAGCAAATGATACGCTTCATTTAACCATGGCAAGCAATAATCATTATGAGTACAATGCAACTCGAAGCAGTAATTTTCATTTAAGAACAAACGAAGAAGGAAACCAAGTAATTTACTCCAACGACATTCGATTAATTGTACGTTCTACCAATGATTCTATAGCTAAAATAATTATCGAAAAGAAAGCAGAAGGAAGCTCATATAACAATGCTAAAAATAGAGCCGAAGCAATAGATTACAACTATGAATTTAGCAACAAAACTTTGTCTTTAGATAACTATTTTATCACAGATGTAACTAATAAATATCGAGAACAGGAAGTAGAAATTGTATTGTATTTACCTATCGGAACAGTACTTTTTGCAGATAACAACACCTATACCTTTCATCGAAATAGCTCCAGATATCACGATATTTTAATGAATAAAGACGAAGAAAAATACTTACTCATTCAGAAAGATAAAACACTGTGTTTGGATTGTCCTACTTCGGAAATAAACGAAACAAAATCAAACAACAAAACTGAAACAGATAGTTGGGAAAATGATCTTAAAAATGCTTTTGAAAATTCTTCTAATTCGGAAGAAGAAGTGGATGCCGAAGGAAACCACATTCTATTAAATAGTGATGGAGTAGATATAAAAATAAACGATAAAAACGAGAACATTAAAGTAAAAATTGGAGATCATTAAACTATCCTGCAAGGTTTCAAAAACCTTGTTAGGTATAAAAACAAACTATTAATTCCTGCAAGGTTTCAAAAATCTTGTAGATATAAAAAACAAACTATTAATTCCTGCAAGGTTTCGAAAATCTTGTAGGTATAAAAAACAAACTATTAATTCCTGCAAGGTTTCAAAAATCTTGTAGGTATAAACCAAAAATCAAAATATTATGAATTTTTCAAAAAAAAGTCGTGAACACCTTAAAATTAATAGTAAAGGCGTGAGTAAAACAATCAAAATTTTATTATTCGTATTCTTAGTGGCTAGTTTAAGTTCTTGTCATTTCGATTTAAACATTGGACAAGAAACTGGAAACGGAAATGTAGTTACCGAAGAAAGATCGGTTGGAGCCGACTTTTCCGTAGTTAGAGGAACTAGTGGAATTGATGTATATCTTACCGAAGGTTCAGAAAATAAAGTGGTGGTCGAAGCAGATGAAAACCTTCAAAACTTAATTGAAATTAATATTTCTAACGGAAAACTCACTGTCCGTTCTTCAAAAAATATAGGAAGAGCAAAAGCTAAAAAAGTACACATCACCTATGTTTCACTAACGGGAGTTGAAGCCAGTAGCGGTGCCGATGTGATTGTAAATTCCGTTATAAAAGGAGAAGATATTTCGTTAGATGCTAGCAGTGGTGCCGATTTAGAAGCAGAAGTATTCGCCAAAAACCTACATTTAGAAACTAGCAGTGGTGCTGATATTAGAGTTTCAGGAAAAGCAAGCACATTAGATGCAAAAGCTTCCAGCGGAAGTAACCTTAATGCAAAAACACTTCAAGTATTAACCTGTAGTGCAAAGGCTTCAAGTGGTGCAGATATTACAGTTAATGTAAAAGACAATATCAATGCAAAAGCTTCTAGTGGTGGAGATATAAAATATTACGGGGACCCAGTTTCTGTTTCCAAAAAAGGCGGTCCTTCTGGTTCTGTACATAAAATGTAGTTACTAATTCAGACCTCACATGTTTTAAAAACCTGTGAGGTCTGAATTAGCATTCACACTGTGACTTGAAGTCACGGTGTGAATAATTAATAAATCAATAATTTCAACAAATGAAAAAATCAATATTTCTTTTCTTCGGAATTATCTTCCTTAATATTTCATCCATCACCGCACAAGTTCCTAAAGACAATATTCTATTTCTTCAGCTAAAAAAAATGGATAGTATTGTTTTTCAAGAAGGATTCAATAAATGTAATTTAGCTGAATTAGAAAAAACACTTCATTCAGAATTGGAATTTTACCACGATGTTGGAGGTTTTCAAGAAAAAGAAGAATTTATGCTAAAAATGAAGCAAAATATCTGTTCCAATTCCAGCCAAAAACCCATCAGAAAATTAGTTGAAAACAGCTTGGAAGTTTATCCGCTGTACAACCAAGGAATCCTTTACGGAGCCATCCAAAACGGAACTCATGAATTTTGGATTAAAGAACCCAATAAAGAATTATACCAAACAGGAATTGCAAAATTCTCCACCACTTGGCTGCTTATTGAAGGAGAATGGAAAATGAAAAATGTGCTAAGTTTCGACCATCATGAAGCAAAATAATTTTTTATCATGAATCTCTGTGTAATAACAAAATCTCTCCATAATTAGTGAAAATT
>JALWUJ010000040.1 GCA_027080135.1 Flavobacteriaceae bacterium
GCTAAACCCGTTATGGGCAATAAAATGTGCTATTTATTAACGTTCAGAGTGTTTTCCTACTCTGACAACCTGTTTTATTACGGGAAAAAATCTAAAAGGGACACACACATTTTATACCATTTAGGAGAAAATTTGACTTGAACACTCCTTAATTAAAGTAGAGCAAAACTAAAACTTAGAAAAAATGAAAAAATTTAGAAAATTAATAATCTTAGTGCTATTTGGAATAATATTATTCTCGTGTAATAATGAGGAAGTTGAAAAAACCGAATTCGTATTTGAAACATCTCGGGTACTTGAGAACTATGAAATTCCAAATGAAGATATCGAATTACTCCAACAGTTAGGGTTTGCTGGTAGTACAGGTATTGTTATGGAAAAAACCCAAATTTGGAATGGGGGAATTACTTATATTTATTATCTAATGGAAGGAGATATTGAAATTAGAAAAGACTTGCTGAAATCGATGGTTGATGAATTACCAAAAAATGGAAAAGTTAGCCAATATAGAACAACAAATTTAGTAGGAGGACCATTTCCAAGAACAATAAGAGTTATTGGTATGAATATAAACAACGCGACACTTCAGCAGGGCTTAACTATGGCAATTCAAAATTATAATAATGAAAACATAAATTTAAATTTTACTTTAGAATTTAGAACAGTTACTAATATCTGGCAAAGTATATCAGCCGTAAATGATAGTGATATTTTAGCTCAACAGTATAGTGGAGCTGCTGGTGGTTATGCAGGATTTCCATCAGGTGGAAACCCCTATGCAAATGTCAATGTTTCTACATCGACAGCAAGTTTTGGAACGAATGTATGTGAACACGTTTTTACACATGAGATAGGGCATACAATTGGATTAAGACATACTGACTTTTTCAATCGTTCTATATCATGTGGTGGTGCTTTCAATAATGAAGGTGATGCTGGCGTTGGTGCTATTCACATTCCTGGTACCCCTGCTACTACTAATATTGATATGAATTCAATAATGTTATCTTGCTTTAACGCGGGAGTTAATGGAGAATTTAGTAACTTTGATGTAGTTGCACTTGAAGAAATTTATTAATAAATTATTATGAAACGCAAAACAATTATTATCATACTGGTATCGTTGTTATTTGCTTGTAACAATGAGGAATTGACAGAACTCGATAAAAACACAAAGGTCATTACTGAAAATGCCCAAATTGGTAAAGGAAATATCTATACATATACAATCGGAACATCTATCCCTACCGAAGGAGGGTCAATAATATCAAAACAGGCAAATTATTTTGATGTTAGCGAAATTACAACAGGAAGCTCTGGTGTAATTTATCAGTATAAGCCTAAACCAGATTTCCTTGGCAAAGACAATGTTGAATTAATACAAACATTTAGTAGCGGTGGATCTGTAGTTGGAAGAAACATCATAAAGATTTCTATTACGGTAGCAACGGATTAGTAAAGCCCATAACACTGTATAAGAAAACAAAGGTGGAGTAGTGATGAAAGAAGTTTCATCGCTACTTTATTGTTTCAGAGCAATTGGGAAAAGCCATCAATTTCACTCACCTACGTTTCTTATACTAAACCGTTGGGGTGCATGTTCGGCCGGGCGAAGGTGCCGATTATCGGTCGGTTTAGTTACCTGTTAGGTATTGCGGCAGGATATCGAAGTGGTTGTTTATTACGCACTTCACTCCGCTCAAGGGTAGTGCGTTAGGCCAGCGCAAATCCAAACCCAGCCAGCGCTCGATTTCGAGGCCAGCCCGCACGCAAGGGTTGTAGCCCCGTGCAGCGAAATCAAGTGTGTGGCAAGAGGCGATACCACTCGCAG
>JALWUJ010000041.1 GCA_027080135.1 Flavobacteriaceae bacterium
GGCACGTACTTAACCCAGAACTCCCTTTGGTATATGATAAGTTAGTAAGTTATTATAGAAATAAAAATAACGATCAAAAACAGTTAGAATATTTATATAAATTAATTAGGGTTGAACGAATTATTGATGTTAAGAAAAGCAATATTAAAAACAAAACCGAAAAGGAATATCATATTCCAAAATTATTAGAAGATAAAGAAGACCAGATAGCAGATTTGTATAAAAGGAATAAGAATTCAAAAATATTGATTTGGATTGCTGTTTTTGTTGTTAGTTTAATGGTGTTATTTTCTGGGTATTATTTTCAGAGACAAAAGAAATTTAAAAAACGTTTTGAAGATTTAATAGCTTTACAAGAAAAACAAACTAAGAAACCACCTACAACCGATAATGAAGAAACAAATAATGGAATTTCTATTGAAATAATTGAAGATATTTTAACAAAATTAAGTGAGTTTGAGTTAAAAAATAAATTTTTATCCTATGATATTTCTTTAATAGATTTAGCTAAACAATTTGGAACCAATTCTACCTATCTTTCCAAAGTTATAAATTTAAAAAAGGACAAGAATTTTTCGCAATACTTAAACGATTTACGCATTGAGTATATAGTAAACGAATTAAAGGTAAATAAAAAGTATAGAAATTACACCATAAAAGCTATAGCCAATGAATGCGGTTTTAAAAATTCTGAATCGTTCTCGAAAGCTTTTTATAAGAAATATGGAATTTACCCTTCTTATTATCTAAAAAATTTAAAAGGGTAATTTTATAATTCCGAACTGTTTAAATTATCTAAATACATAATTAATCTTTTAAGATCTTTTTCTTTATTTATATCAAGTTTTTTCTCTTTAATATAAGATTTAGCTTGGTTGTATTTGGTTGAAAATACTTTAAGCTTTTTATTTTTAGAGCCGGTAAATTCTTTTAAAACTCCATCTTTTGTGGAAATAAAATAAGATTCTTCGTCCATAAATATAGCAGGTACATCAGTTGTTAACGAGGTAGTTGCTTTTTTAAATGGGTAGTATTTTTTCTTAAGTTTTTTAAGAAGACTAAAATTTGTTCCGTCAAAAACCACTAAAAAATATCCTTTTGTTGCTTTAAAAATAATGGTTTCGTTATTTATGGTAACGTAAATATCTTCAGATTTAATAATAGCAAAGGTTTGTTTGTCACCTTGTTCTCCAGATTTTTTGTATTCAAGTTCGTCGGCAAAAACATTGTATCGTAAAGAAACATTGTTTTCAATTAGTTTACCATTCATATACACATTTCCTAAAAGAAATGAATTGTGATAATAAGGAGTGCCTTGATATTCGTCAGGAATTTTATATTGATAAATATTGTTGTTATTATACAAATCAACGTTTTCAGTAAAAACATTGGTCTCTTGTTGTAACCCTACGCTTTGAGAATAAGAAAGTAAGGGAGCAATGAAAATAATAAAAAGAAAAACCTTGAATAAACGAATCAAAATAAATTATTTGTTAACTATTGTTTTATAAAGATACAAAATTAGCTTAAAATTTATAAGCTATTATAATATTTAACAAGTTTAATAAGATCTGTTTCTTTATTAAGGTTTAATTTGTTGTCTTTAATATATTGTTTTACTTCTTTTTTATGGTTTGTAAAAGCTTTTTGTTTTCCACCTTTAGAGCTTGGTAATTCTTTAAATTCCCCTTCTTTATTTGAAATGTACAAAGTTGTTTTTTCTTTGTAAGTAGGTGCTACATCTTGTGCCATAGAGGAATAGGCTTTTTGGCCTGGAATAAATTGCATGTATATTTTTTTATAAATAGATGCCTTTTCACCTTTATGTAAAATTACAAAATACCCTGCTTTAATGTTATCTTGATTAAGAGGTAAAAAGATGTATTTTTGATTGTTAATTTTTAATTCTATCTCATCCGTTTTTTTTAATAATCTAGCTTGATTATCTTTTAAAACAGCATTTTTTTTAATTTCAAATAGGTCTCTATTAGCATTATAACGCAAGGCTACATTTTGAGAAAGAATAATTCCATTTTTGGTAATGATGCCTCTTTGAAAATCTTTGTTTTCATAAGGTGAACCTAAATAAGTGTTTTCTTCAACTTTTGGAATGGGTACATTAGAGATGTATTTGTTAATATCTGTATCGTTATAAACAGATTGTGCAGTTGTGTTAAATAACAAACTTGTTGATACAAATAATAAGGAAAATAATAGGGATTTTTTCATAGCAATTATTTTTTTCTTTTTTTGGTTTGCAAATTTATTCTATAATGCTTGTATTATCATTCTTAATTATGTTAAAAAAAACAAAATATCTTAGTATATTATTTAACATAATAAGAAAAATCATATTTGACTAAAAATAAAGAATAACTTTGCTTAAATAGTTTTTTAACAAATCAATAAAAATAACAAACGGTAAAGGTTAAAACTTATCAACCTTTACCGTTTTACGTAAAAAATGGAGATTATTTTATTAATTGTAATGCTTCGGGTGTGTTAGTAACAGGAAGTTTACAAGTGTTGTTCACACAAACATATATTAGTGTTTTTCCTTCCATATACCGAAGCTCTAATAATGGACTGTTGTTTCCCTTAGTGCTTCCAGCAAGTAGTTTGTTAGGGAGGTAATGTTGATTTATTTCGGCTACTTTTTTAATAGCCTGATCTCCTACAACCACAACTTCATAAAAGGGATTTTGGTAATTGTATAAAAGGTCTAACCAGTTAGAAAATCCTCCTGGATAACTGTTAATTTCTGGTTGAACATTGTGCAGCATTTTGCTAGCAGTTAATCTGTATTTTTCCGAATCGAAATGATGTGATAAAACAAATAAGTTTTTTGCCATTATTGAATTGGAGGCAGGAATAACATTGTCTCTATACTCAAAACTTCTAGTAACCAGTTTTTGATCTTCTTTAGAGGTAAAGTAAAACATGTTTTTTTCTGAATCATAGAAATTTTCGAAAGTGTATTCGGTTAAATCTTTTGCTCTGTTAATCCAATTTTCATCAAAAGTAACTTCATAAATAGCAATAAAAGCTTCAATTACTGAAGCGTAATCTTCTAAATATCCATTAATACTACTTCTTCCGTCTTTGTAACTGTGATTAAGAGCTCCGTTTTTTTGCAATTGTTTTTCAACTATAAAATTTGCATTCTTTAAGGCAGCTTCTAAATATTCTTTATTCTGAAAAGCTTTGTAGGCATCTACATATCCTTTAATCATTAATGCATTCCAAGAAGTTAATGTTTTGTCGTCAAGTCGTGGTTTTGCTCTACTGTTTCTATAGGTAAGCAATAGTTGTTTCCAATTTTTTCTTTTTTGAATAAGCTCTTCTTGGCTAATTGAAAATTCTTCGATTATTTCGGCATCGCTTTTCTTTCTTATGAGAACATAGTTGTTGTTTTCCCATTTTCCGAAACTATTTACATTGTAATATTCGGCAAATAGGTTGTAGTCTTCTTTTAATTGAGTTTGTAATTCTTCTTTGGTAAATACGTAGTATGCACCTTCTTCAAGTTCGCCAGATTTGTTATGGCTATCGGCATCTAAAGAGGAATAGAAAGCTCCTTCAGAATTGGTCATTTCACGAGCTATATATTCTAGTGTTTCCTCAACAACTTCTTTATACAAAGGTTTTTTAGTAATTTGATAAGCGTGACTGTATAGGCTAACAAGTTGTGCGTTGTCGTAAAGCATTTTTTCGAAATGAGGAATATGCCATTTCAAATCGGTACTATAACGAGAAAAACCACCTCCCACATGATCAAAAACGCCACCGTAAGCAATTTTATCTAAAGTGTTATAAACATAATTTTGTACGGTCTTGTTGTACTCTTTATTTCCGTATCGCAATAGAAATTCTAGATTATTGGGCATCATAAATTTAGGAGACCTATTGGTGCCACCAAACTTTGGGTCAAACGTTTTTATCCAAGAATTTACAAGGGTACTCGTTGGAAAATCATTAAAATTAATTTCATTTGTATTCACAGAAATTAAATCCATGCTTTTAATTCCTTCTTCTAATTTGTTTGCGTAGTTAATAAGTTTTTGAGGATTTTCCTTATATAAAGATTGCATTTTTTCAAGAGAATTAATCCATTGCTCTTTTCTAAAATAAGTGCCTCCCCAAACAGGTCTTCCGTCGGGAAGTGCAATCACATTTAAAGGCCATCCGGCACTTCCGGTCATTAATTGCACGGCATTTATGTAAATTTGATCTACATCGGGGCGTTCTTCACGGTCTACTTTAATTGCAATAAAATCTTTGTTCATTACAGCAGCAACGGTCGAGTCTTCAAAACTTTCTTTTTCCATTACGTGACACCAATGACAAGCTGCATACCCCACACTTATTATCATTAATTTGTTTTCGTCTTTTGCTTTTTGTAATGAGTTGTCATTCCAAGCTTTCCAATTTACAGGATTGTGTGCGTGTTGTAATAGGTATGGACTGGTTTCGTTAATGAGCTCGTTGGTATATTTATGAGTTTCCAAAGTTTCTTTTTTTGAAGAGTTACAAGAAATAAGTAAAGAAAAAAGTATAAATGTGGCAATTTGTTTTTTCATAATGTGATTAGTTATAAAACAAAAATACACTTTTGAAATCCAAAAGTGTATTTTTTTTAATAAGATTGTTATGCTTATTTAACTTCAAAAGTAATTTTTACATTTACTCTAAACTCGGTTACATCGCCATTATTTACTACTGCACTATGTTCGTTTACATAAACAGAACGGATGTTTTTTACACTTTTTGAAGCGTGTTTAACAGCTTTTCTTGTTGCGTCTTCCCAGCTTTTATCTGAGTTTGCTAATACTTCAATAACCTTTAAAATTGCCATAATATTTGTTTTTAAAATTAAAACAACAAGTTACAATATTATAAGGAATTAGCTTCTTTATTTACTATAAAATTAACCGTTTATAGCTTCAACTACTTCAACTTTACCTTTTAGCATTTGTTTAAGCATAGTTTCAATACCATTTTTAAGGGTTATAGTAGAAGAGGGACAACCACTACAAGCTCCTTGTAAAATTACTTTTACCGTTTTGGTTTCTGGATTGTAGGATTTAAAAGCAATATTACCACCATCGCCTTCAACAGCAGGTTTTACATGTTCGTTTAAAATAGAAATAATTTCTTTATCGGTTTCAGAAAACTTTTTGTTTACATTGCTAATGGTTATTTCTTCTTCTTGCCGTAGGATTTCATCATTCAAAATATTTTTACCAGATTCTATATAGTTTTTTATAAAATCTCTTAGCTCATTCACAAAATCTTGCCATTCAACTTGAGTTTGCTTTGTAATTGAAACATAATTAGCACTAATAAAAACTTCTTTTACAAAAGGAAAATGAAACAAATTTGAAGCTAATGGAGCGTGAATAGCATCAGTATTTGATTTAAATTCGTAGGTAGTATTGGTTAAAGCTCTATTGGCAACAAACTTCATTACTTCTGGGTTTGGAGTACTTTCCGCGTAAATAGTTATGGGTATCTTTTTAGATGCTTTATTGGTGTTTGTATCTTCAATTATTAAAGGTTGTTTACTGTTAAGGTAGTTTTTTATAGTTTCAGCTACTTCATTTTGTACATCAACCCAATTAATTTGGGTGAGTTCAAAACTAAATTTTTCAACTGCAATAAAATTTTGAGTAATATAAACAGTCTTCACAAAAGGAAGATGAAATAATTGTTGTGCCAAAGGGCTAATTTTTGCATTTTCAATATTGTTAAATTCATAGCTTTTTGCTTGAGTGAGAAAAGAGTTTACAACAAACTTTACAATATTTTCGTTATTTGTTTGTTGTACTGATATATTTATTTTTGACATTTCAATTTTTTTTACAAAAATATGAAAAGAAAAGCTATGTATTCAATATATTTGAAACCTTAACCAATTGCATGAAAAAACTATTACTCCCCATTGTTCTACTTTTCTCAGCTATAGGCTATTCACAATTTATATCTGTTGATGAAACCTATACCATACAAGAACTTGTTGAAGATGTTTTAATTGGAAACACCTGTGCCGCCACATCTAATTATGGTTCCCGAACTGGAACTCAGTTTGGAGAAGGTAACGGAATTGGGTATTTTAACGCAAATGGCTCTGGTTTTCCTTACAATGAAGGAATCATTCTTAGCTCGGGCTATGTGGTTAATGCACCTGGACCTAACTTGACTTTGCAAAGTAACGGAACTACCAACTGGCCTGGCGACCCTGACTTAGAAGCAAATACAACTGCAACACAAACCAACAATGCTTCGTTTATTCAATTTCAGTTTACTCCCTATATTAGTGATATAAGTTTTAACTTTTTATTCGCTTCAGAAGAGTATAACCAAAACTTTGAGTGTACTTTCTCAGATGCTTTTGCTTTTATACTTATCGACTTATCTACTGGAGTTACTCAAAACTTAGCCGTTTTACCAGGCACCAATATTCCTATTGAAGCCACCAACATACATCCCGATGTTCCTGGAGGTTGCCCAGCTATAAACGAAACTTATTTTGATAAATATAATTTTTTACCTTTTAATGATGAAAATTTAGCTTCCATAAATTTTAACGGACAAATTAAAAGTTTGGTAGCACAAGGAACTGTTGTACCAGGAAACCCTTATACAATTAAGCTTGTAATAGCTGACGAAACAGATGCAGCTTATGATTCTGCTGTTTTTATTGAAGGAGGTTCTTTTAATATTGGAGTGGATTTAGGAGACGATTTAACAATTATTGATGGAACAGCACCTTGTGTGGGACAACCTGTTGAAATAGGTGTAGCACCCGATGGAACTGGACAAACGACTTACCAATGGTACGTTTGGAATCCAATTACAAATACATTTGACCTTTTGCCAGGAGAAACCTCCAATACTCTTACTATAACTCAGCCAGGAACCTATCAAATAGAAACTACTTTGGGAGGAGGAAGTTGTACCGCGACAGATGATATTATAGTTGAATTTGCCCCTCAACCTATTGCCGTTGTTCCCGACGATATTGTAACCTGTGATGTAGTACCTAATGATGGTTTTGCTATTTTTGATTTAACTATAAGAGATGCACAAATAATTAATGGACAACCAGATACCTTTGTTGAATATTACGAAACTTTATTAGATGCAGATTCTGGAACCAACCCAATTGCAAATCCTACTGCTTATACTAATACAGTACCTAGTTACCAAGTATTATATGCAAGGCTGGAAGAAAATAATTTAGGCTGCTACGATGTAGTTCCCTTAGTCCTTCAAGTAGATCAAGCCCCATCGATCACCAATCCCATCACCAATTATTTTATATGCGACAACGATCAAGACGGTACTGAGATATTTGATTTAAGTACCAAAGATGCAGAGATATTAAACA
>JALWUJ010000042.1 GCA_027080135.1 Flavobacteriaceae bacterium
GAAATACAACGTATATCTAATTGCTTTGTTATAATTTTTTGATATTTTTTTTAACGTTTAGGCTAAGATTTCGTTTGGGATTTCAAAGCACTGAACTTTCGGTTTATTACTGAGCTAAAAGTAACAATTTTATTTTTAATTTTTATCATTTTAAACATCAAATTTTACTTTTAGCGGACTTTATTCAAAGCTCATCTCTTTCAATTTACCACTTCACCCCAAATGAATTTTAGCCATTGTTACCCACTTTTTATTTTTTTACGAGTTTTATTTCGTCCAATACTTCAGTATTCGCTGATAATATTCTTAATATATAATAGCCTGATTTCAAATTTGGTAATTCCATTTTCATATTGTCTGTATTCAGTTTTGAAGTCTTGATATGGTTTCCGTTTAGGTCAAATACTTTGAAAACGCAAGGTGCTTTTTCTGTCAATTCGATTGTTATATTGTCTATGAATGGATTTGGATAGACTTTTTTAATCAATCTAATTTTTTCAATTGTATGAGTGTCTATGTTTTTTAAGATAGTGTCTTTTTCAAGTTCTGTGGTTAAATATTCAAGTTCATATGACACTAACTTTTCGGGCTCTAATTTATCAATAACGGATCTAAATATTTCCTTTCCGTCTTTTTTCTTGGGTTGTAAAGTTTTTACTCCAACTGTGTCAGCAATTAAATTCACATATTTACCACTGTCAAGTTCGTTTTTAATTATGTTTGACTGTAACCACTCAGTTTCAAGTCCTGTAACGGATGAGTCAGTAAATTTTAAGGCGTGAATTGCAAATTTTCCGTTTTCAAGAGGTCGATTGAGTAAAAACAATTCATTTTTTTTAGTTACTGTTCCAACAAAGACAGTATCAGTATCTGATTTGACCAAATAATTGAAATCCGTTAGCTTGTCAAAATATAAGGAATAGCTTATGGTGTCATTTTCTCTTACAACTTGAAAGGAATCACCAACTTTATTCGATAAATTAATTATCCGTCCTTTTATTGGTTCTGCGAAATTAACATCTGGTTCTAATTCACCACACCCAATTAAAACAGCAGTAAAAAAAGTAAAAGTCAATATGGTTTTAATTCTTATCATTTTTCAAATTGTGGGTAACGGTTTGTATAAGAATAGTAGCGGATTTCAAAGCTTTTACTTTTCAATTTAGCACTAAACTTTGTTCAAAGATACGAACTTTAAATTTAGCACAAAAACCGCTATTATTTTTATACTGTGTTGCCTACAGTGCATTGTCTTGATTGCCTAAAAATTCTTTGTAAGCATTGGTTTTCATTATATCTATATTAAATTTATTTTTATCAGTTTTTGTAATAATCACACTGTCAAAACCTAATTCATTTAATTTTTCAATTGTTGCTAATTCTCCTTCTTTTAATTGCAAAACTTTTCTTAACAACCAATCGGATAATGCTTTGTTTGGATTGGTCATTAAAGCCTTAGAATTTTCTTGACAAACTTTAGCTTCAAAAGTTTCTCCTGTTGGAATTTTGAGTTTAAAATGTTTATCTCTTTCAGGAAAGAAATTTGGATATTTTTTATGAATATCAATTGGAATAGGAATGTATATTTCGCCAATATTTCTTTTTCTTCCTCCTGCATTCCATTGATTTAAGCCACTTTTTTCAAACACAAATTTTTCTTTATTTTTTATGCCATAAAGAGGTAAAATCACATAATTTTCTCCTTTAACAAGTTTATCTGTTGCTAATTTATAATCAGTATTTGAAAATAAATCAAGTAATAAACTGTAAGGATCATCAATTATGT
>JALWUJ010000043.1 GCA_027080135.1 Flavobacteriaceae bacterium
GGTAAGGTTCCTCGCGTATCATCGAATTAAACCACATGCTCCACCGCTTGTGCGGGCCCCCGTCAATTCCTTTGAGTTTCATTCTTGCGAACGTACTCCCCAGGTGGGATACTTATCACTTTCGCTTAGCCACTGAAGATTGCTCCCCAACAGCTAGTATCCATCGTTTACGGCGTGGACTACCAGGGTATCTAATCCTGTTCGCTCCCCACGCTTTCGTCCCTCAGCGTCAATATAGTGTTAGTGATCTGCCTTCGCAATTGGTATTCTGTGTAATATCTATGCATTTCACCGCTACACTACACATTCTAACCACTTCACACTAATTCAAGAAATCCAGTATCAATGGCAATTTTACAGTTGAGCTGCAAGATTTCACCACTGACTTAGATTCCCGCCTACGGACCCTTTAAACCCAATGATTCCGGATAACGCTCGGACCCTCCGTATTACCGCGGCTGCTGGCACGGAGTTAGCCGGTCCTTATTCTTATAGTACCGTCAATATCTCTCACGAGAGATGGTTTCTTCCTATATAAAAGCAGTTTACAACCCATAGGGCAGTCTTCCTGCACGCGGCATGGCTGGATCAGGCTCTCGCCCATTGTCCAATATTCCTCACTGCTGCCTCCCGTAGGAGTCTGGTCCGTGTCTCAGTACCAGTGTGGGGGATCTCCCTCTCAGGACCCCTACCTATCGTCGTCTTGGTAAGCCGTTACCTTACCAACTAACTAATAGGACGCATACTCATCTTATACCGCCGGAGCTTTACTATTTATATAAGGCTATATTAATAGACTATGGAGTATTAATCTTCATTTCTAAAGGCTATCCTCCTGTATAAGGTAGATTGTATACGCGTTACGCACCCGTGCGCCGGTCGTCAGCAATAGTGCAAGCACTATCCTGTTACCCCTCGACTTGCATGTGTTAAGCCTGCCGCTAGCGTTCATCCTGAGCCAGGATCAAACTCTTCATCGTATAATCTTAAATAATATATCTAAAAGTACAACTTAAAGTCCTCAAAAAAAATCTCAGGTATTTTACTTAGTTTAGTTTCTTTGTAATTAACAATATTTCTATCGCTAAATACGCTGTCAATTTCAATATCTCAATGAACTTTTATTCCTTCTTTTTTGCTTATTTTCCTAAGCGGGTGCAAATATAAAACTATATTTCTTCTCAACAAGCTTTTTGTGAAACTTTTTTAAAAAAATATTCCAATATCTGACCGAACTTTTTAACTCTATCGAAAACTCCTAAAAGTCCTCCTCAAAGCGGGTGCAAATATAAAACTCTTTTGCTTTACTTCACTATCTTTTTTATAAAATATTTAATCTTTTTTTTACCCGTTTCTTAATAGACTGATAAACCCTATTTTACACTTAATATTATTTTATACCTTTATATATATACTAGAAATAATAAGTGAAAGATAACCCTACTTATAAACCCCAATTTTGTAACTAAATTAAGACTTTACAATGATTATTGAATTATATTTTTGTTCCAAATACTTCAATTTTAATTAGTGTTATTTAAAATATATTTCAGTTTTATAAAATTCATTCAAAAAAACCTACAGAAGAAAACTAGAATAGCATATATACCTGTTGTAAAACATTTAAACTCGTAGTATCTTTGCAACTTAAATTTTGAATGTATGATAGCAATTACTTTACCAGATGGAAGTGTAAAGCAATTTGAGCCAGGTATTACTCCTATGGGAGTTGCCAAAAGCATAAGTGAGGGGTTTGCAAGAAATGTTATTTCTGCTTCCTTTAACAACAACACTGTAGAAACCTCTACCCCTCTTAATCAGGACGGGGAACTTGTTTTATACACTTGGAGAGACGAGGAAGGGAAACAAGCTTTTTGGCATTCTACCGCTCATATCATGGCACAGGCTTTAGAACAAATGTATCCTAGCATTAAACTTACAATTGGTCCTGCAATCGAAAATGGCTTTTATTACGATATTGATTTGGTTGACCATTCTATATCAGAAAAGGACCTCCCAAAAATTGAAGCAAAAATGCTTGAAATAGCCCGTGGTAAACACGAATTTACCCTACGAGAATCTTCAAAGGCAGATGCATTGGCATATTATAAAGAATTAGGAAACGAATATAAAGTTGAGTTGATTGAAAACCTAGAAGATGGCACCATAACTTTCTGTGATCACGATACGTTTACCGATTTATGTCGTGGTGGTCACATTCCCAACACCGGAATTGTAAAAGCCATAAAACTTATGAGCATTGCAGGTGCTTATTGGCGTGGCGACGAGAACAATACACAGCTAACTAGAATCTACGGAATTAGCTTTCCGAAGCAAAAAGAATTAAAAGAATATTTAGCATTATTAGAAGAAGCTAAAAAAAGAGACCATCGTAAACTTGGAAAAGAATTAGAGTTATTTACTTTTTCGCAAAAAGTAGGTCAAGGGCTCCCTCTATGGTTACCAAAAGGCGCAGCATTAAGAGAACGTTTGGAAAATTTTTTAAAAAAAGCTCAGAAAAAGGCGGGTTATGAGATGGTGGTTTCTCCACATATAGGCCATAAAGAATTATATGTTACTTCGGGGCATTATGAAAAATATGGAGCAGATAGTTTTCAGCCTATAAAAACTCCAAATGAAGGAGAAGAGTTTCTTTTAAAACCAATGAATTGTCCTCATCACTGTGAGATGTACAATAGCAAACCTTGGTCTTATAAAGATTTACCAAAACGTTTTGCTGAATTCGGAACTGTTTATCGTTACGAACAAAGCGGTGAGTTACACGGCTTAACTCGAGTGAGAGGTTTCACACAAGATGATGCTCATATTTTTTGTACACCAGACCAATTAGACGAGGAATTTAAAAAAGTGATCGACTTAGTATTATATGTTTTTGGATCTTTAGGATTTGAAGATTTTACAGCTCAAGTTTCATTACGTGATCCTGAAAATCCCGAAAAATATATAGGAAGTAATGAAAATTGGGAGAAAGCCGAAAAAGCAATCTTAAATGCAACCATCGAAAAAGGACTGAATTACACTGTTGAAACAGGTGAAGCTGCTTTTTACGGTCCTAAATTAGACTTTATGGTTAAAGATGCCTTGGGTAGAAAATGGCAATTAGGAACCATACAGGTAGATTATAATTTACCAGAACGTTTTGATCTATCTTACAAAGGAAGTGATAATGAAATGCACCGACCAGTAATGATACACCGTGCTCCTTTTGGAAGTATGGAACGTTTTATAGCTATTTTATTAGAACATACAGGAGGAAATTTCCCATTATGGTTGATGCCAGAGCAAGTAAGTATATTGTGTTTAAGTGAAAAATATGAAAAATACGCTCAAAAAGTTTTAAATGTGCTCGAAAATCACGAAATTCGCGCCCTTATTGACAATAGAAATGAGACTATTGGCAAGAAAATACGGGAAGCCGAAATGAACAAAATCCCGTATATGTTGATTTTAGGAGAACAAGAAGAAAAAGATGAAACTGTTTCCGTAAGAAAACACAGCGAAGGAGATTTAGGATCTATGAGTACTGAAGCATTTTCAAAGTTAATAAATAACGAAACTGTCAAAAACAGAAAAGAATTTATAGTTTAACCAGTCTGTTTAACAACAGATATAATATTTTATAGCCATAGCAATACGTAGAAAAAGAAGCAGAGGCCCAGCAAGGGTTATTAGAGAAGACAAACACAGAATAAATGAAAAAATTCGTGCTCGTGAAGTACGTCTTGTGGGGGATAATGTAGAAGTAGGTGTGTACTCTCTTGACAAAGCATTAGAAATTGCGAGTGATTTGGAAGTAGATTTAGTTGAAATTTCACCAAATGCAACCCCTCCAGTTTGTAAAGCAATGGATTATAAAAAATTTGTTTATGAGCAGAAAAAGCGTGAAAAAGCTTTAAAATCAAAAGCGACAAAAGTTATAATTAAAGAAATTCGTTTTGGTCCAAATACTGATGACCACGACTATCAATTTAAAAAGAAACACGCAGAAAAGTTTTTAAAAGAAGGAGCCAAATTAAAAGCATTTGTGTTTTTTAAAGGGCGTTCCATTATTTATAAAGACAAAGGTGAAATTTTACTTCTACGTCTTGCTCAAGATTTAGAAGATTTTGGAAAAGTAGAACAAATGCCTAAGTTAGAAGGTAAACGAATGACTATGTTTATCTCACCAAAAAAGGCGAAGTAAATTGAGTATTTTTTCCTTTAATGAGGAAACATATATATAAAATGAAATAAATAGATAAAAAATAGGAAACATGCCTAAACAAAAAACAAAATCTAGTGCAAAAAAGAGATTCAGAATCACTGGTACTGGAAAAATTAAAAGGAAGCATGCGTTTAAAAGTCACATTTTAACCAAGAAAACTAAAAAACGTAAGCTAGCTTTAACACACGATACCGTTGTGCATAAAGCAGATGAGAATAATGTTAAGCAAATGCTTCGAATGAAGTAATTCTTAACCGGTTAAACAAAATTATAAACCCTGGAGTTAGGCAAAATAAAAAAGAATTCAGAATTCAGAATTAATAATTCAGAATTAGTGAAACGCCTACTACAAAAAACAAATTAAATTATGCCAAGATCAGTAAATTCAGTTGCAAAAAGAGCCCGAAGAAAAAAGGTGATGAAGCAAGCCAAAGGGTACTTTGGAAGACGTAAAAATGTATGGACAGTAGCGAAGAATGCTGTAGAAAAAGCAATGCTTTATTCTTACAGAGACCGTCGTGCAAAAAAGAGAACTTTCCGAGCTTTATGGATAGCTCGTATTAATGCGGGTGCCAGACAACACGGAATGTCTTATTCACAGTTTATGGGAAAAGTTAAAGCGAACAACATCGAGCTTAACCGTAAGGTGTTAGCAGATTTAGCAATGAATCACCCAGAAGCTTTTGAAGCTATCGTAAAGAAAGTAAAATAAGACAATAATAACAACTATTTATTTCAAAAAAAAATCCCACTCTCATTGAGTGGGATTTTTTTTTGTTTTGTTAACACCTTATAGATAGCTCAAATTAGGTTTTCTGTTTTTTCTTTTTTGCAGCGGGAAACAATACATTATTTAAAATTAATCGATATCCTGGAGAGTTGGGATGCAGTGCCAATTCGGTTTTGGCATCTCCTACTCGATGTTGGTAATCTTCGGGATCATGACCTCCATAAAAAGTAAAAAAACCCTTTCCTTTTATACCGTGAATATAACGAGCTTCTCCGTTTGTTTTTTGTTCTCCCATCACCAATACATTTGCTTTTATTTGTTCTCTTGCATAAGAAGTAGTCTGTCCCATAAACCCTTTTACTAAGGAAGTGTGATTTTGTACTAACATCGTTGGAATTGGATCCCATTTTGCTGAATAATCCATTAAAGTAAAGTAGTCAGTTTCTTTGTTGATTTTTCGTTTCATTGTCATATCAATTGAAGAAAATTCATAAACCATTGGGCTTCTTTCTAGAACAAAATCTTTAAATGCAAAGGTTTTGCTATAATCTATTTTGCTTTGATAGCCAGATTCGCTAGGATCTCCGTCAAACATAGCTTCACAAATATCAACTCCTTCGGCAGCTAAAGCTATATCAAAACTATCGGTAGCACTACACATAGCAAACATAAATCCGCCTCCAACTACATAATCTCTAATTTTTAAAGCTACTGCTAATTTTAATTCAGAAACTTTATTATAACCTAGTTTAGCTGCCATAGCTTCTGCATCTTTTTTATTTTTAATGTACCAAGGTGCAGAGCGGTAGGCTCTATAAAACTTACCGTATTGTCCAGTAAAATCTTCATGGTGTAGATGTAACCAATCATATAAAAGTAACTGATCACTTAAAACTTCTTCGTCATAAATTACAGTATAAGGTATTTCTGCATAGGTTAAAACCATGGTAACTGCATCATCCCAAGGTTGATTTCCTTTGGGAGAATATACGGCTATTTTTGGAGCTTTTTCCAGAACAACAGCATTCATATTTTGGGATGGGCTACTGATTAAGGTAAGAATTTCTTCGGTTTTTGAATTGGAAATTATTTCGAAAGAAACTCCTCTTATTTGGCATTCTTTTCTAATTTCTTCGGCATCTGGAATTAAAAATGAACCTCCTCTATAATTTAAAAGCCACTTAACTTTTAGTTGTTTTTCAAGTACCCAATAGGTAATGCCATATGCTTTTAGATGTTCCTTTTGAGTTTCGGCATCCATTGGTATTAATATATAGGAAGCTATTGCTGGAAAGCTAAGTAAAAGCACAAATATAATAATAATAATTCGCCTCATAGAGCTAAGATACAGACAATAGTTAAGTTGAAATAATATCCTATTGATAAATACTACAGTTTAACAATAATTTAAAATTTCTTAATATTAAAAAGGAACATCATTTTCGTTTTCCGAGGGTAAATCGTTATTCATCGAACTACCAAAAGCTTCATCTGGTGAAACAAATGGGTTTTCTTTAAAAGTATCGTCGTTAGCGGCAGCATTCATCCTAGAATGGAATTCATTTGAGTAACCAAAATCGTCTAAATCTTCAAATTTACCAAAATGACCTAGGAATTTTAATCTTATTTCATCTAACCCACCATTACGATGTTTTGCTACAATAAACTCACCTTGACCTTCGGTTGGGCCGTGGTCATCATCGTCCCACTCATCAATTTTATAATATTCTGGGCGGTATATAAATGAAACGATATCTGCATCTTGTTCTATGGCACCCGATTCCCTTAAATCTGAAAGTAAAGGTCGTTTGGTACCTCCACGGGTTTCAACAGCACGAGATAATTGAGATAAGGCAATAACAGGAATGTTCAACTCTTTAGCTAAAGCTTTTAAATTTCTTGAAATGGTTGAAATTTCTTGCTCACGATTTCCACCTTTATTATTTCCTCCTGCAGTCATTAACTGAAGGTAATCTACCATAATTAATTTTATTCCGTGTTGAGAAGCTAATCTTCTGGCTTTTGCTCTTAAATCGAAAATAGAAAGTGAAGGTGTATCATCTATAAACAACGGTGCTTTTTCTAAATCTTTTACTTTCACATTTAATTGTTCCCATTCATGTTTTTCTAAATTTCCTGTTCTTAATTTCTCTGAACTTAATCTGGTTTCAGAAGAAATTAGACGGGTAATTAATTGAATGGATGACATTTCTAAAGAAAAGAAAGCCACAGGTATATTATGCTGAACGGTAATATTTCGAGCCATAGAGAGGGAAAAAGCAGTTTTTCCCATACCTGGTCTTGCGGCAATAATTATTAAATCACTTGGTTGCCAACCCGATGTTAATTTGTCCAACTTTGTAAATCCTGAGGGGACACCAGAGGTTCCATCTTTGTTTGCTATTTCTTCTATTTTTTTCTTAGCTTCAATTACCAAATCTTGAGCACTTACGGTAGATTTTTTAATATTGCCTTGAGTAATTTCGTAAAGTTTAGATTCGGCGGTATCTAAAAGATCAAAGACATCTGTACTTTCATCGTAAGATTCTTCAATAATTTCATTTGAAATTTTAATTAAACTACGCTGAATATATTTTTGAATTACAATTCTTGCATGAAATTCAATATGTGCAGAAGAAGCAACTTTTTGGGTGAGTTGAATGAGATAAAAATCACCTCCTGCAAGATCTAAAGATTTTTCTTTTTTTAAACGTTCCGAAACGGTTAATAAGTCTATAGGAAGTCCTTCTTTAAAGAGGTTATGGATAGCTTCAAATATAATTTGATGAGCGGGTTTGTAAAAAACTTCGGGGTGTAAAATATCTATAACTTCATCTACACCTCTTTTATCAATCATCATTGCTCCAAGCACAACCTCTTCTAAATCAATCGCTTGTGGTGGCATTTTTCCTTTTTCTAAAGAAATTACCTGTGTTTTTTTATTAGAAAATTGTGTGTGAGATTTAAGTTTTTCCATAAAGCGAATGTAAATAAAATAGAATTGTAAGTCTTACTTTTTTGGGAGTTCTAAGTTAACCATTCATTAACAATTTAACTGTTGAAAACTTAAAATAATTGTTTATAACCACAAAAAAATCCGAAATAAATATTTCGGATTTTCATAAAGGTTTGGTATCATTGAAACTATGAACTGTACACTCCCATTTCTGAATATTTTTTCATTCTATTTTTTACCAATTCTTTTGGGGATAAGTTCTTTAATGAATTAAATTCTTTTAAAATACTTTTTTCTACAATTTTAAAAGTTTCTTCACGATTATGATGTGCTCCTCCTATAGGTTCTTTAATAATTTGATCGATAAGTTTTTGCTTTTTCATATCTGAAGCTGTTAATTTTAATGCTTTGGCTGCTTGTTCTTTAAACTCCCAACTTCTCCAAAGAATTGAAGAACAACTTTCTGGTGAAATTACCGAATACCAAGTATTTTCTAACATTAAAACTTTATCTCCTACTCCAATTCCTAAAGCTCCTCCACTGGCTCCTTCTCCAATTATTACTACAATAATTGGCACTTTAAGGCGTGTCATTTCTAAAATATTTCTTGCAATGGCTTCTCCTTGTCCTCGTTCTTCTGCTTCTAGTCCAGGATAAGCTCCTGGAGTATCTATAAAAGTTACTACGGGGATTCCAAATTTTTCAGCAGATTTCATTAAACGCAAAGCTTTGCGATAACCTTCTGGGTTAGACATTCCGAAATTTCTGTACTGTCGTGTTTTTGTGTTATAGCCTTTTTGCTGACCTATAAACATAAAGGATTGATCACCTATTTTTCCCAAACCACCAATCATTGCTTTGTCATCTTTAAAATTACGATCTCCATGAAGTTCTAAAAAAGTATCTCCACAAATCGCGTTTATGTAATCTAAAGTGTAAGGTCTATCTGGGTGTCTAGATAATTGAACACGTTGCCAAGGAGTTAAATTTTTATAAATTTTCTTTTTAGTATCGTCTAATTTTTTCTTGATTTGAGCACAGGTATTTGTTACATCCACATCACTATCTTCTCCAATTTTACAGGCTTTATCAAATTGTTCGTTGAGTTCTTTTATGGGTAATTCAAAGTCAAGATATTCCATAATCTATTTTTTATATTTGAATAATAGTTGACAAATATAAAGGTTATTGTTTTTATATGGTTATTCTTTTTGGCTAGTTTTTATAATTCCGTTCAGAATAACAACAATTAATATGATAACAGCTCCTAAGTAAAAAGTAGGGCTCATATATTCTTTTTCCCCTAAAATAATTAAAGCTAATATGATTCCGTAAACGGGTTCCATGTTAGTGGTAAGCATTACCGTGTAAGGGCTTATCCATTTCATAACGTGTACAGAAGCAATAAAGGCATAAGCTGTACATACTGAAGCAAGGATTATTAAGTAAATCCAATCGTTGTTTGATAATTGAAAAAAAAACTCATCAAAACTACCTGTTACACCCAAAAATATCGATACAAATAGTACTCCAAAAATCATTTCATAAAATGTAATTACAGAAGCGTTAGTAGTTTTTACAAATATTCCGTTTACTGTGGCAAACAAAGCTCCTAGAAAGGAGGATAATAATGCTAATAAAATTCCCATTACATAATTGGATTCTACCTTAAAAATTATGTATAAACCAATGATTACAACAAAGCCAAAAACTACTTCATATTTGATTATTTTTCGTTTAAAAAAAATAGGTTCTAAAAGAGAGGCAAAGAAAGCACCTGTGGACATCATGGCTAAAGTAATAGAAACATTAGAAACCTTTATAGCTGTAAAAAATGCTAACCAATGCATAGCAATAATAAAACCTACTAAAGAAAATTTAAATAAATTGGTTTTTGAAATTTTAAGTGAGTCTTTTTTAATAAGAATAAATAAGAGAACAAAAATTGCTCCCAATAACATTCTGTACCAAACTAAAGGAACTGCTTGTATAGAGATTAAATCTCCTAAAACCGCTGTAAATCCCCAAATAAAAACTATAAAATGAAGATGGAGATAGTTTATTAATTTATCGTTTCGCATTTTTAAGTAGGTATATTGCTAATATAGCAAATACAAAATTAGGAAACCATGTAGCTACGAATGGTGAAAAATCGCTTTGTTCTGCCATAGTACCAAATATTTTATCGAAGAAAATAAAAATCATACCTATACCAATACCAATGGCTAGGTTCACTCCCATTCCTCCTCTTCTTTTTATTGAAGAAACCGCAACGGCAATAATGGTTAAGATATAGGCTGAAATTGGCAAACTCCAACGTTTGTTTCTCACCACTTCATACCTATTAATATAACTTGAACCTCTTTTTTTTTCTCTTTCAATAAAGTCGTTTAGCTCAAACATATTTAATGTTTCTGCAATGTATTCTACTGGTGTTAGGTCTTCTAAATCGAAACTAAAAACGGTGTCTTTCTTTTTTTTAGAAATTAAAATATCCTTATTTTCTAAAATTGTTCTTTTTGAATATTTATATAATGTATAAGAGGAATCTGTTTCATTAAAAACAATTTTATTTGCCATAATTTTATAAACCATTTTGTTTCCTTCAAAATGTTCTAAGGTAAAATTATTTCCAGTTTTTTCAGAAGCGTTAAAAGAACTTACGTAAATAAAATCGTTTTCATTAATTTGTCGATAAACATTTGCTTGAGCTCTATCTTTCTTCCCGTTTTTAAGATATTTAAACGTAAACTCATTAAAACCTTTACTTGCCATAGGAGCCAAATACATTCCCATAATTAACGCACCCACACAAACTATAGTTGCTCCTATTATATAAGGACGTAAAAAACGATAAAAAGAAACACCACTACTTAAAAAGGCAATTACTTCGGTGTTGTTTGCTAATTTGGAAGTAAACCAGATAACCGAAAGAAACAAAAACAGTGGAAAAAGAAGGTTGGCAAAATAGATGGTAAAATTTAAATAATATTCTGCTACTTCAACAAAAGGAGCATGCCTTTCAAGCATTTTATCAATTTTTTCTGAAAGGTTGATAATAATACCAATAGGAATAAACAACAATAGCAACATGATAAATGTTCCTAAATAGCGTTTTAAAATATATCTATCGAGTATGCTTAGCATTTATTACAACCTTTTATCCATTTGTTTCACCATTGTATTTTTCCAAGTCCCAAAGTCTCCGGCTAAGATATGCTTTCTAGCTTCACGAACCAACCATAAATAAAAACCAAGATTATGTATAGTTGCAATTTGTTTTCCTAACATTTCGTTTACCGTAAACAAATGTCGTAAATAGGCTTTACTATATGCAGTATCAACCCAGGTAATATTCATTGGATCAATTTCAGAAAAATCGTCTTCCCATTTTTTATTTTTAATATTAATGGTTCCGTGAGCGGTAAATAACATCCCATTTCTGGCGTTTCTGGTTGGCATTACACAATCAAACATATCGATTCCTAAGGCAATATTTTCTAGAATATTGATAGGTGTTCCTACACCCATTAAATATCTGGGTTTATCTTGTGGAAGTATTTCCGTTACAATAGCTGTCATTTCGTACATTTCTTCGGCGGGTTCACCTACAGACAGACCTCCAATGGCGTTTCCTTCTGCTTCAACTGAAGCGATATATTCGGCAGATTGTTTTCGTAAATCTTTATAAGTACTTCCTTGTACAATTGGAAAAAATGCTTGTCCGTAATCGTATTTTAAAGGGGTTTTATCTAAGTGAGTTATACAACGGTCCAACCAACGATGTGTCATATGCATCGAACGTTTTGCGTACTGATAATCGCATGGATAAGGCGTACATTCATCAAAGGCCATGATAATATCGGCTCCAATAGTGCGTTGAATTTCCATGACATTTTCGGGAGTAAAAGTATGGTAACTTCCGTCTATGTGCGATTTAAACTTTACCCCTTCTTCTTTAATTTTTCTGTTTGCAGAAAGTGAATATACTTGATATCCACCACTATCGGTTAGAATATTTCTGTCCCAATTTATAAATTTATGAATTCCACCCGCTTTTTCTAAAATATTAGTTCCTGGTCGGAGGTATAAATGGTAGGTGTTTCCTAGAATAATATCTGGGTTTATTTCCTGTTTTAACTCTCGTTGATGAACCCCTTTAACAGTACCCACAGTTCCCACAGGCATAAAAATAGGGGTTTCTATGATTCCGTGATCGGTGGTTATGGTTGCTGCTCTTGCTTGAGTTGTGGTATCGGTGGCTTTTAAATCGAATTGCATTCTTGTATTTTTGAAATCCCATCTTATTAATAGGAAGGAGCAAATATAAAATGATTTACGGTTTTATATCTTAGAACCTATGGGTATAATTTCTTTTTGTTGAAAACGAAATATTTATGTTAACTAAATTGTCCAAATCGTTAATAACTGAATAGGTTTTCCTTTTGCCTCGACTCTTCAAAAGATTATTTTTGAAGCAGAAAAAAAACAATATGCCAGATATTAATCACCTTAATGATTTAGTTGTACAAGTACGTAGAGATATCTTACGCCAAGTACACAAAGTAAATTCAGGACATCCAGGAGGTTCCTTAGGTTGTACCGAATTTTTAGTTGCTCTATACCAAAAAATTATGGATCGGAAAGATTCGTTTGAAATGAATGGAAATGATGAAGATCTTTTCTTTTTATCAAACGGTCATATTTCACCAGTATTTTACAGTGTTTTAGCAAGGTCTGGTTATTTTCCTGTGGAAGAATTGAATACCTTTAGGTTATTAAACACACGTTTGCAAGGACATCCAACCACTCACGAAGGATTGCCCGGAATTAGAATGGCATCTGGGTCTTTAGGACAAGGTATTTCTGTTTCCATTGGAGCTGCTCAAACTAAAAAATTAAATAACGATTCTCATTTGATTTACACCCTTTGTGGAGATGGCGAATTACAAGAAGGCCAAAATTGGGAAGCGATTATGTATGCTTCAGGAAACAATATTGACAATTTAATTGTAACCATAGATTATAACAAGCAACAGATTGATGGATCTACCAATGCGGTACTTCCTTTGGGAAATTTAAGAGCTAAGATGGAAGCTTTTGATTGGGATGTTGTTGAAATTTCAGAAGGAAATAATCTAGAAGCCATCTTAAAAGGAATGGAAGAAGCAAAAAGCAAAACTGGAAACGGAAAACCTGTTTGCGTGTTGCTTCATACCATCATGGGTAATGGAGTAGATTTTATGATGGGCACCAATGCTTGGCACGGAAAAGCTCCTAACGATGAGCAATTAGAAAGTGCATTGGCTCAGAATCCTGAAACTTTGGGGGATTATTAATAACTTAAAAAAATTCCTGCCTTAGCAGGGAATTAGTATGAAAAAATATATAGATACAGGTAAAAAAGATACCCGTTCTGGTTTTGGAGCAGGACTTACAGAATTAGGAAAAACTAACGAGAATGTAGTGGCTCTTTGTGCCGATTTAATTGGCTCATTAAAAATGGATGATTTCAAAAAAAATCATCCAGAGCGTTTCTTTCAAATAGGAATTGCAGAAGCCAATATGATTGGTATTGCAGCAGGTATGACTATTGGAGGTAAAATTCCATTTACAGGAACTTTTGCAAATTTTTCAACCGGAAGAGTTTACGATCAAATCCGTCAGTCGGTTGCTTATAGCAATAAGAACGTAAAAATTTGTGCTTCTCACGCAGGGCTTACTTTGGGTGAAGATGGTGCTACGCATCAAATTCTAGAAGATATTGGCTTGATGAAAATGCTTCCAGGAATGACAGTGATTAATACTTGCGATTACAATCAAACCAAAGCAGCCACTATAGCAATCGCAGATTTTGAAGATCCAGTTTATTTGCGTTTTGGAAGACCAAAAGTGGCTAATTTTACTTCAGAAAATCAAACTTTTGAAATAGGGAAAGCTATAAAACTACAGGAAGGTACCGATGTTACTATTGTAGCAACAGGACATTTAGTTTGGGAAGCGTTACTTGCTGCCGAAACTTTAAACGAACAAGGTATTTCTGCTGAAGTGATTAATATTCATACTATTAAACCTTTGGACAGCGAGGCAATTATTAATAGTGTAGCTAAAACAAAATGTGTTGTTACCGCCGAAGAGCATAATGTTCTAGGAGGATTGGGAGAAAGTATAGCTAGAGTTTTATCTGAAAACCAGCCAACGCCCCAAGAATTTGTGGGTACTAAAGATACCTTTGGCGAATCTGGAACTCCTGAACAGTTAATGGAAAAATATGGTTTAAATGCCAACGCTATTGTAAAAGCTGCCTTAAAAGTGATTTCAAGAAAATAATAAAAATTACTTATTATCGAAACCAAAAAGAGCCTTGATTTTTCAAGGCTCTTTTGTTAATCTATAATTTTTTATACTACAAACTATCATCCAAATAATCTGGTACACCATCTTCATTTACATCGGTAAATATGATGGTATAAATGGTAGTTATTCCAGTTTCTGTGTCTGTTTTTCTGTCCATTTCAATTTCTCCTTCTGCTAATGTAGGTTCGTCTTCCCCGTCATTAATGGTATATTCAAAAGTTTCAACTTCATTTTTAGTTAACCTTCCATCACCATCATCATCTCCATCTGCAAAATTTGGAATTCCATCACCATCGGTGTCATCATTTCCTTCAAAACCGTCTTCATTTAAATCTTCTAAATAAGATAGTATCCCGTCATTATCCTGATCCGATTTTTTTGTTTGATAGGTATGAAATGTAAAGATTAATTGAGCATAATAAGGTATTGGCGAGCCTGTAATTGGAGTATTAAAATAGGCTAGTCCTGATGGTAAAAACGCGGCACCAATACCGTAATTGCTAAAAGTGATTGTACCGTCGCCATTTTCAACATAACCTGTACTTGTATTAAACTCTAATAATGTTGATTGCAATCCATCCACTATTTTTGTCATATCAAAAGGAACAGGGTTTGCAGAAGAATCGAATAATTCTAATTCTTTTAACATCCTTCCTTCATAAGCTACAGTAACTATATCTGTAAATTCTATTTGCTCACCTTCACCTTGGTTAACATTTAAATAATATAACTTATACACTACATTTTCGTCTCTAACATCAGTAACCATTTTATAATCTACTTGGTTAATTAAAGGAGTTTTACTTGAATTTTCTCCAGCTATCGTATCAAAAACAATATTGTATTTAAAACCTGGTGCTGGATTTTCAAATTCTTCATAGTTATAAAAATGAGTTTCTAAAAATGCTTCAATTTCTTCCTGAGCAGCAATTGCCTCTTCATCTCTTTCTCTTGGAGGAACAACAACTACTCCGTTATCATCTTTATTACATGAAAACAACACAACAAAAGCAAGTAAAATTAATGGGGTAATAAATTTTAATCTTTTCATATTCTTCTTTTTTCTTGGGTGCAAGATACAATTTTATACTATTTTTACATTCATACTTAACGATGTTTTAAGATTATGAGAATAGATAAATATTTATGGTGTATTCGGTATTTTAAAACACGAAGTATTGCAACCAATGCTTGTAAAAAAGGTGCTGTAAAAATAAAAGGAGCCTCTGTAAAACCCTCTAGGGAAGTTTATCCTGGAGATTGTATTGAAGTTAGAAAAAACCAAATTCATAATACCTTAGAAATTTTAGATTTGCCAACAAGTAGGCTTGGTGCCAAATTGGTTGATATGTACCGAAAAGATACCACCCCCAAAGAAGCCTTTGAAAAAACTGAGTTACTGAAATACGCAAAAGACTATTACCGTAAAAAAGGAACGGGAAGACCAAGTAAAAAAGATAGAAGGGATTTAGAAGATTTTACCGAATCTGGTTCGGAAGAATACTAACTCATTTACTATCTTTGAAAAAACATTATTGATGACTCCTATTGAAAATATTATTTTAGATAAGAAACAAATAGATCATAAAATTCGTCGGATTGCCTACCAAATATACGAAAACAATGTTTCTGAAAAGGAAGTTGTAATTGCTGGTATTTATGAAAACGGTTATTTATTTGCAAAAAAAATAAAAACTGCCGTCGAAAAAATATCACCTATAAAAATTATTCTTTGCAAAGTAATTATAGATAAAAAAAAACCTATCAATCCTATTGAAACGTCTATAAATTTTGAAGAATATAAAAACAAATCCTTAGTATTGGTTGATGATGTTTTACATTCTGGCACAACATTGATATATGGTATTAAGCATTTTTTAGAAGTTCCTTTAAAACAATTTAACACAGCGGTCTTGGTTGATAGAAATCATAAAAAATATCCTGTAAAAGCTGATTTCAAAGGTATTTCACTTTCTACCTCTATCAACGAGAATGTTTCAGTAGTTTTTGAAAAAGGAAATTATTTTGCCCGTTTAGATTGAAATATTTTCTCTTATTTTTAAAACAATTTCTTCTACGGAAAGCTCATCAGTTTCCACTTTTATTTTTGCTTGGTTATAATAATAGGAACGTTCAAAAAGATGCTTTCTAATAAAATCCTCTAACTTTTCAATAGTATCGATATGAGAGATTAAAGGACGATTTTTTTTATCTTTATAAAGGCGATTTGTTAAAGTTTTAATAGATGCTTTTAAATAAACAGTTATAAAATCGGGTTTTGAATTTAAAAAATCCATGGAATCTCCAAAGCAGGGAGTTCCTCCTCCAGTTGCTAAAATTAGGTCTTCTTTTTGTTCTAAAATACTTTCCAAAACAATTCTTTCTTTTTTTCTAAAATAAATTTCTCCTTTTTTTGAAAATATTTCGGAAGTATTCATCCTCTCTTCTGTCTCAATTTCAATATCAAGATCCTTAAAGGTAATAGAAAATAATTGCTCAAGTTCCGTACCAATAGTGGATTTTCCACTTCCCATATAACCTAATAATATTATTTTCATAGTAAATTTTATTGTACAAATGTTTCCGTTTGAAGCAAAAAAAATATTTTTCAAATTTAACTTAAAATTGCTTTGAAATATAAATATAATGATAGTATATTTGCACCCGCATTCAAGGAAACATTTTATGTTTGAATGACGACCTGGTAGCTCAGTTGGTAGAGCACCTCCCTTTTAAGGAGGTGGTCCTGGGTTCGAGCCCCAGCCAGGTCACTTAAAAAGTCGAGCATTGTGTCTCGACTTTTTAGTTTAGATACTTTTCAAAATACCGAGGTGCTGGAATTGGTAGACAGGCATGGTTGAGGGCCATGTGTCCTTTTGGGCGTGTGGGTTCGACTCCCATTCTCGGTACTTTTATCAAATAAACATTATCATTAATTTTATTAATCCCGATAGCTATCTGGATGATAGACAAGCATGGTTGAGGGGCATGTGTTCGTAAGGATGTGTGGGTTCTTCCGTCCCGAAGTATCGAGATTAGAACCATTTTATGTGATTATTTTACCATCACAAACAAAATAGTTAGCTTTCCGAAATATCAAAAGAATTCTTGTGGTTTTTTATAATTAATTTTTGATTTTAATTATCTTTATCCAGAAGTTAGCATAAATTGAACAACTGAACTGAAGGAGAAAATAAATATGGAATCTGAAAATGAACTACAAATATCTTGGCTGAATTTTATTGCTGAATTTACGGACGAAAAAATTGACAAAACTGAGAAGAAAATCAAGACTGGCGACTTTAGATTTGAAATAAAAAATTTCTTGAGTACGGGAATCAATCTTAATGATAGTTATGGTTTTCTAACATTAGATTTCAGACACAAGAGTTGCAAATGGAACGTTCAAGATTTTATATCAGCTACACAAATAACTTTTAAATCAAAAAAGTCAGAAAAAATGACTTTACAATGGACGAATCAGTCTCCTGAATATTATCCTTGTCGAATATATGGTGCAGATAATAAAGGAAGAATCCGTTTTTATAGAAGTGATGATATTACTGATTTTGATGAATTACTTAATAGTTACATTACTGTTTTTCAGAGTGTAATGTTTGCAATTATAAGATTAAAAATAAATCTATTACGGAATAATAAAAATAACAATACGGGAAACAACAACTTATGCTAACAACGGCTATACTTAATTGCTTTACTTATGATTATTTTGAATATTCGTTTCCATAAAAAACACTATATTTAAACTGAATAAAAACGTTATAAAAACCGCAACTAAGCATAGCCCAACCGTTGGGCTTAATTTGATAGAATTGCCCTGAATTCAAGAACTTAACGCAACAAATAATAAACTGATATTCATTCTGACATTAATTTTCGGGCTAATTTCCTGTAATTCTTATAAAAATCTTCTAAAAGGACAATCGAGTATTTCATTTAGTTCAGCTTTTAAGAATGATACTATTAATGTGTGGGTAAATGATACTATAAGATTCCAAAATCACAGAATTGTAATGATTCCTGAATGGGGAATTTCTAAAAATGCTTGGTTCTATGTTGCAGGCAAAGAATTTCGAGTTTCTGGATTTTATAAAACTACCGAAATACTAGACAAAGAACTTGGAATTAAAATCAATCGGACTTTAGAATTCGACACAGTTTTAAAAGCTAAAAATGGGAGATATATTGACATCGGAGCGAATGAAAAACAAATCTTTATTGTTCAAGAAAAGAAGGTTACAAAAGTTGAATAAAAAACTAAGCACAACACCATGTATAGTTCATTGATTCTGTATTTCCTATCGGAAATTCCTCGCAGTTTTACTATCTTTGGTTTTCAGCGGAAAATCCTACGGATTTTAACGCAACGAAACCATACATAAACCCTTTGGGAACAAGCAAAAAAACTGAATTGTTCAAAAAAGTTGGCGAAATGTTAATAAATGGGATTTGATTCTTTAACACGTTTATCAAAGTTAAAGAATTTTGATTTTAATTCATTCAAAACAGACTTTGAAAAATATTTGATTAATAATAAATATCTGAAAGAAACTCAACACTATTGGAAAAGAAATTAAAACAAAGTATTCTGACTTCCTATTTGATTGGAGCACCTATTGGAATTTTAACCATAATCGCTACAATTTGGATTCCATTATTATTGACTGGAGAAGGACTTTTAACAATTGTTATTCTCGGAACATATGGAATTTCAACAATCGGACTTGTTGTTTCATTTCTAATTGCACTTTGGATTGGCGGAAAAATAGCATACAAGAATATTAAAAGCGGAAAATCATTACTTCTGACTTCATTTAAATTCTCAACCGTTGTTAATTTAATAATCTGGACAACTTTTTGTCTAATCGTTGGACTATCAGTTACGGAGGAAAAATTTCTGATGATGATTCCTCCAATTATTACTTTTATTGTTTGTACGATTCTGACAACATTTTCAATCGGGCTTTTGATTTCACACATAATTAGACAAATAAATTATAAACCTACTGAATTAAAAAATTCACGATAAAAAAGAAGTATTATGAAAACGAAAATAAAATATACCATAATAATTGCTGTGGCATTACTTGCTCAGAGTTTTTCGAATGAAAAGTTTGAGAATGATTGGACTAAAGATAAACTACAAGGTAAAGTTATGTCATATTCAGAATTTTCTTATAAAGCTAAAGATAGCTTCGGTAACATTAAAAAAGTAAAACTTGAAAGAAGATTATCTTATGATTATGACATTCAAAAAAAATTTGACGAGAAGGGAAATTTGATTGAAAAAAATCTATACAATTCAGACGGTGGTTTGTACAGAAAGTGGATTTATAAATATGACGAGAAGGAAAATGTGATTGAAGAGAACATGTACTTTTCAGACGGCAGTTTAGACGTAAAGAGGATTTATAATTATGATGAGAAGGAAAATGTGATTGAAAAGAATTACTAC
The DNA here is from genome assembly GCA_027080135.1 of Flavobacteriaceae bacterium. Taxonomy (GTDB): domain Bacteria; phylum Bacteroidota; class Bacteroidia; order Flavobacteriales; family Flavobacteriaceae; genus Marifrigoribacter. The sequence goes on from JALWUJ010000043.1 coordinate 19,745, forward strand.
AAATCAGACGGCAGCTTATACAGAAAGTGGATTTATAAGTATGACGAGAATGGAAATAGGATTGAAAAGAAGCGGTACGATTCAGAAGGTAGCTTAGAAAGTAAGTGGACATATAAATATGACGAGAAGGGGAATTGGATTGAAGAGAACGGGTACAGGTCTTACGGTATCTTAGGCAGTAGGTGGACTTTTAAATGTGATGAAAAGGGAAATAGGATTGAAGAGAAAAAATACTATTCAGACTACAGCTTAGAAAGTAAGTGGACTTATAAATATGATGATAAGGGAAATGTGATTGAAAAGAATCAGTACACACCAAACTACAGCTTATACAGTAAGTGGACTTATAAATATGATGATAAGGGAAATACGATTGAAGAGGAAAATTACAATTCAGACGGCAGTTTAGACAGTAAGTGGACCTATAAATATGAATATGATAAACTAGGCAATTGGATTAAGAAAATAGAATTCAGGAATAAAGTACCAAGGTTTATTTTTGAAAGAGAATATAAATACTATGACTAAAACGTTGCCTAACAATGTGTCTTACGTAATGGCGGAGAATGATCCCGTCCTAAAATAAACATACACAAAACCACAAGTATTTGTATACAAAACCGAAAAGAATATAGGATAACAATTGGAATAAATTTATCTCTGAATTTAAACTTGATAAAATACTTACTTCAGATTAAAAAAAACACATAAAATCCAAAAAACACTTTTTACTTTAATTGTTTTTCAGATTAAAAAACTGTACCTTTAATACACAATTTTAACACATATTAATTATGAACAAAAACGAAGAAACTACCTGTATTTATACTGGTTCGGCCATTATTGCACAGCCTTTAATTAATAGTTTAGACCAATTGGATATTACTCCAATTATTAGAGATGATAACCAAAGCGGTATTTTAAGTGGTTTTGCAGAGGGTATTCCTGGACAAATAAGAATGTATATTCGCAATGAAGAAGTTACCATTGCAAAAGATGTTTTAGACGCTTTTAATAATAGCCTAGAGGCATAAATTTATACCGAATACATTTTATCACGAAGTGCTTTAATTTTAGCATCACTCATATATTCTTCAAAAGTCATATAGCGATCTATAACTCCGTTGGGTGTAAGTTCAATAACTCTTGTTCCAATAGTTTGTGCAAATTCGTGATCGTGGGTAGTTAAAAGTACGGTTCCTTTAAAGTTTTTAAGGGTGTTGTTAAAAGCAGTAATCGACTCTAAATCTAAATGATTTGTAGGTTCGTCTAAAATTAAAACATTGGCACGAATCATCATCATTCTGCTTAACATACAACGCACTTTTTCTCCTCCCGATAATACATCACAAGATTTTAAAGCTTCTTCACCACTAAACAACATTTTTCCTAAAAACCCACGAATAAACACTTCTTCACGTTCTTCTTCGGTTTTTGCCCACTGACGAAGCCAATCTACCAAGCTCATTTTCTTTTCAAAAAATTTAGCATTATCAAGTGGCAAATAACTTTGTGAAGTGGTTACTCCCCAATTAAATGTTCCTCTGTCTTGTTGAAGGTTTCCGTTTAATATTTCATAAAAAGCAGTGGTAGCACGGGAGTCTCTAGAAAATAAAATCACTTTATCTCCTTTGGCAAGATTTACATCTATATTTTTAAATAAAGTATCTCCATCTAAGGTTGCCGATAAATTTTCTACGTTTAAAATTTGATCTCCAGCTTCACGTTCCGAAGTAAAAATAATAGCTGGATATCTTCTACTAGAAGGTTTTATTTCTGAAACGTTTAATTTCTCAATCATTTTTTTACGAGAAGTTGCTTGTTTTGATTTAGCAACATTGGCAGAAAAACGACGAATAAATTCCTCTAATTCTTTCTTTTTTTCCTCCGCTTTTTTGTTTTGTTGTGCTCTTTGTCTTGCTGCTAATTGGCTACTCTCATACCAAAATGTATAGTTTCCACTAAAATGATTTATTTTTCCAAAATCAATATCGCTAATATGCGTACAAACCGAATCTAAAAAGTGTCTGTCGTGAGAAACCACAATTACACAATTATCATAATTTGCTAAAAAATTTTCTAACCACGAGATAGTTTCATAATCTAAATCGTTGGTAGGCTCATCCATAATTAACAAATCTGGATTTCCGAAAAGTGCTTGTGCCAATAACACACGCACTTTTTGTTTCCCGTCTAAATCTGCCATAGATGTATAATGTAAGCTCTCTCCTATTCCCAAATTAGAGAGTAAGGTTGCTGCATCGCTATCCGCATTCCAGCCGTTCATTTCTTCAAAAGTAAGTTGAAGTTCCCCAATTTTCTCAGCATTTTCATCAGAATAGTTTTCGTATAGTTTGTCTATTTCAGATTTTACTTTAAACAAATCTTTGTTTCCCATTACAACGGTTTCCAAAACCATATAATCGTCAAATGCATTGTGATTTTGTTCTAAAACAGACATTCTTTTTCCGGGTTCTAAATGAACATGCCCCGAAGTTGGTTCCTGTTTTCCAGAAATAATTTTTAAAAAAGTGGATTTTCCAGAACCGTTTGCACCGATAATCCCATAGCAATTTCCTTGAACAAATTGTGTATTAACTTCATCAAACAATACACGTTTACCAAACTGTACCGACAAATTTGAAACTGAAAGCATAATATATTTTCTTTTTAAAAATTTTGCGCAAAAGTAACTATTTCAAGCTAATAAAAGCATTAGTTATATTTTAATTTCTTTTAACTAGGAATTAACAAAATAGTGAGCTTGTACCTTTTATTTTTGTTATATGACTTACAAATCGAAAATGGTTAAAAATCTACTTTTTATATTTCTTATTACATTGTCTTTTTTTTCTTGTAAGTTTCAGGAAAATAGCACTTCATCGGGCACCTATGTGGGTGGTGAAATTGTAAATCCAAAAGGCGATTACGTTGTTTTTTACAGAGGTGAACAACTTTTGGATAGTATTAAATTAGATAAAAACAATCATTTTATTTACCAAATTGAAAATCCCAAAAAGGGTCTTTACTCTTTTAGTCATAAAGAATATCAAGTATTTTATTTAGAACCTTCCGATAGTTTAATGTTACGGGTAAACACGATTGATTTTGACGAGTCGCTTTCCTACACAGGATCTGGAGCTGAAAGAAATAATTTTTTAATGGATATGTTTCTACATAACGAAAAAGAAATAACTTTAATGCCACAGTTATATAAATTAAATCCTGTTGAATTTGAAAAAGCATTAGATTCTTTAAAAAGTATCCGAACAGCTATTTATACTGAGTTTGTAAATAAACAGGAACCAGATGAAGCGTTTAAAGAAGTAGCTGAAGCAAGTATTAACTACGATTATTATTCAAAAAAAGAAATATATATCACTGCTAACCGTAGAAGAAAAGGTACCAATCGTTATTTTGAAATTCCACAAGAGTTTTTTGAGTATCGTAATAATATTGATTTTGGAAGTGAAACATTACGTTTTTATTTTCCTTATTATCGGTTTTTATTTAGATATTTTGACAATATAGCCACTGATGAAGACCTAGTGATTAACAAAAATTCATTTGATCATAATTATAAAAAAATAGAACTAATTGATAAAAAAATAACTAACGATTCTTTAAAAAACAGTATGGTTAAAAATATTGTAGGTAGGTATTTATTAAATTGTAACGAAAAAAACGAACAAGAAAAAATGCTTGAATTATTTTTAAAAATCAATACCAACCAAGAACACCAAAAGGAAATAAAAGAAGTAGCTCAAGCCTGTATGAAACTTACTCCAGGTCATAAAATTACCAACCTCTTATTGGTAACCTACGAAAATACTTTAAAAGACCTACAAACTATTATCAACAAACCAACTGTCTTTTATTTTTGGTCAGTTAAATCTGTTAACCATTATAAAAGTATTCATAAAAAAGCTAACGAATTAAATTCAAAATATCCCGAATACGATTTTATAGGAATTAATACTGATACTAATTTTAACAATTGGAAAGCTGTTGTTAAAAGACAAGGCTATAATGTTGCAAAAGAATTTAAGTTCAACAACCTTTCAAAAGCCGAAAAAGAATTGGTCATTTATTCGGTAAACAAGGCAATTATTGTAGATAAAAATGCAACCATTATTAATGGAAGTGCCAATCTTTTCAATCCAAATATTGAGCAAATACTGTTAGGATATTTAAATGAATAGGTATTAATTTCCTTTATTAAAGTCTGCTAAAAACTTGGCCAACCCTATATCGGTAAGAGGGTGTTTTAGTAATCCTTCTATGGAAGATAGCGGGCCTGTAATTACATCTGCACCAATTTTAGCACAATCTATAATATGCATAGTATGTCTTACAGAAGCAGCTAAAATTTGAGTTTCAAATCCATAGTTATTATAAATCTGACGAATTTCTGCAATTAAGCCCAATCCATCTGTAGAAACATCATCCAATCTTCCAATAAAAGGCGAAACATAAGTTGCTCCAGCTTTAGCAGCTAATAAGGCTTGACCTGCCGAAAAAACCAACGTTACATTTGTTCTAATTCCTTTATCGTTAAAATATTTTGCTGCTTTAATACCGTCTTTTATCATTGGTAATTTTACTACAATCTGTTCGTGAAGGTTTGCAAGTGCTTCTCCTTCTTTTACCATCCCTTCAAAATCTGTTGCAATTACCTCAGCAGAAACATCTCCATCTACAATATTACAAATATCTACATAATGCTTTAATATATTATTTTGTCCTGTAATACCTTCTTTAGCCATTAAAGACGGGTTGGTAGTTACACCATCTAACACCCCTAAGTCTTGAGCATCACGAATTTGATCTAAATTTGCAGTATCGACAAAAAATTTCATAAAATTGTTTTTAAGGTTTGAAAAAGTATTCAGATTTAATTTCTGCAAAAATACAAAAGTAAAAAGGCTGTAGAAACAATAATTTTAAAAGTTTCTAAAATTAATTTAAAACAAGGTAAAAAAGACTAATTTATTTAATATCAAAATGGTTCATCAACATTTTTTCATACCATTTACTTGGAAGAATTCGTTTTAAAACAATCGAAAATTTTTGAAGTAAACTTCCAACCTTATATCTAACTTTTGGGTTAGTTTCGTTAATAACACGGTAAACATAAAGTGCCAATTTTTTAGGATCTTCGCCTTGATCTACATGGTTGTTCATCATTTCGAGGGTTTTGCCGTAAACATTTTCATAAGGTGAATTTTCTAGTAGAGGTGCGTGATATCTCCCCGCAGCAATATTAGTTGCAAAATCACCAGGAGCAATATTGGTCATTTTTATTCCAAATTGTTTTACTTCCATTCTAAGAGTTTCGGCAGTAATTTCAAGAGCTGCTTTTGAGGCGGAATAAATTCCTCGATAAGGTAATCCCATATAACCAGCAATAGAAGTTATATTAATAATGAGTCCGCTTTTTTGCTTTCGCATATAAGGTAAAACAGCTTTTATTACGTTAATTGGACCATGATAATTAATATCAAATGCTTTTCTTATTTCTTCGTAGGGAGTTTCTTCAACAGGTCCCGTTATACCAACTCCAGCATTATTTATAACTACATCAATTTGATTTTCTGAATTTATTATATGCTCAACAACATTTGTTATAGATTCTTGTTGAGTAACTTCCATTTTAAGAAGATGAAAAGGAACATCATTTTTGTATTTCTCAGGATTTCTACTGGTAGCGTAAACAATAAAACCTTTTTTAAAAAGGAATTCGCCTATTGCCTTACCTAAGCCTGAAGAACCTCCCGTAATTAATACAATTTTTGACATTGAAGCAAAGATAGATAATTGAACTGTTTTTTTAATCGAAAAACCTGCCTATTAATTACAAATATTACGACACAAAAAATGGCAAGCTACCTACATCACACTGCTACGACCGTCTACCCTTGCTGCGTTCCCACCCTGGGGGATTCAACAGGAGCTGGTTGTGTAGGAC
>JALWUJ010000044.1 GCA_027080135.1 Flavobacteriaceae bacterium
AGATTGTTGGAAATCTATAAAAATCATAAACGACAATTATTAGAAGAACAGATGAGAGAAGCTGAACAAGTGCAAGACTTAGCTCAGATTAATAAAATTTTAGAACAATTTAATTTACTAAATAATTTATAACTTTTAATAAGCGCTCCGCTTCCGTTGGCTTATTAGCTCACGATGTTGGAATGCTCTCGCCCTATGCCAAAAGTTACCAAAAAGAAAACAGCCTCTACTAAGGCTAAAACTTCTAAAACCTCATCTAAAAAAAGTACTACTAAAAATAAGGTGGTAAAAAAGACTACTAAATCCGTAAAATCAGCAACAAAATCCAAATCAAAGGCTCAAAAACATGCTACTTCTAAAAAAACAAAGATAGTTAAAAAAGTCAGAAAAGCGCCTTATATTAAGAGTCAACCTCCAAGCGTAGAGATTTTGGATCATCTTTTTGATAAAGCGCGTGCTCGAGGATTTATAACTGAAAATGAATTGTTGCATATTTTTACAGAAATAGAGGATTATGTTTTTGCCTTTGAGGCGTTTATTGACCGTTTAGATGCGGCTGGTATTAGTATAGTGGAATTAAAAGAAGGAATTTTAGGTCGAAAAAATGAACGTCAAGATGTATTATCTCATTTAAATAGTGCCAGTGGAGCAGATAAGGTTAAAGTTAATCCTTTTGATTTATCAGCTGATTACATTCAAATATACTTAAGAGAAATTGGAAAAATCCCATTATTAACTGCTGGTGAAGAGGTTATTTTGGCTAAAAGAAAAGAAAAAGGAGACAAAGAAGCAGAGAAACAATTAATTGAAGCTAATTTAAGATTGGTGGTTTCTATCGCTAAAAAGTTCATGGGAAAATCATTGTCTCTTTTAGATTTAATTCAAGAAGGTAATATTGGTTTATTTAAAGCAGTTAAAAAATTTGAATATCGTAAAGGGTATAAATTTTCAACCTATGCCACATGGTGGATTAGACAAGCGATTACCCGTGCCTTAGCAGATCAAAGCCGTACGATCCGCATCCCAGTTCACATGGTTGAAACAATTAACAGATTTCAACAAGTAGAACGACAATTAATTCAAGACTTAGGACGTGAACCATTTCCAGAAGAGATTGCTGCGGAAATGGGAGAAGATCTAGAAAAAGTAAGACACATCATTAAAATTTCTCAAGGTACTGTTTCTCTAGAAACTTCTGTGGGAGATGACGATGAAGATTCTACTTTGGAAGATTTTATTGAAGATGTTAAAAACACAACTCCAGATCGTAGCGCTGGTTTACAACTTCTTCGAGATTATGTAAAAGATATAATTAAAGATTTATCTCCTCGTGAACAAAAAATTCTTGAATTACGATTTGGTTTAGAAGATGGAGTAGGGCATACATTAGAAGAGGTTGGAAAAGAATTTGATGTTACTCGTGAACGTATTCGTCAGATCGAATCTAAAGCACTTGAAAAAATTCAACATCATCCGTTAATTAGACGTTTAGCAGATTATAATTAAAATCAAAAAGAAGCTTTATAAAGCTTCTTTTTAGTTATAAACAACCAAGCTCTTGCCAAAAAAAAGTTAATTATGTATTATATCCTCATCTTAAATATTCCGAGGTAGCTCAGTGGTAGAGCAGTTGGCTGTTAACCAATTGGTCGTGGGTTCGAGTCCCACCCTCGGAGCCAAAAATCCCTAATTTATTTAGGGATTTTTAATATAAAGATAAGGGTGGGACTCGAACAGGCAGAAGCGAAGAATGAGCGTAGACAAATATAATGGGATTATAT